>JAJQES010000335.1 GCA_021201565.1 Tannerellaceae bacterium | reverse complement strand
TATTAACACTAAAAAATAACATAAAGATGTATACTTTTATTTCGGTCCTGATTATGCTTGCTGCCCTCCTTCTGATCTTTATTGTAATGATCCAGAATTCAAAAGGTGGTGGTCTGGCTGCAGGATTCTCTTCTTCTAATCAGATTATGGGAGTACGTAAAACCACAGATTTTCTTGAAAAAGCGACCTGGGGACTTGCAGGTTTTGTTGTTCTAGCCTGTATCGGGATTACCGCTTTTATAGAACGTGAGGAACGCGTACATGAATCGGAGATCCGCCAGTCAATTGAGGATGCGACTGTCGTAGACCCTTCTATCATTGCTCCTAACTTTGGAACAGCACAGCAACCTGTTGTTTCGGATGAGGATATTGAGTAATAGAAACTAAGAAGATATGATATGAAAAGACATCCTCTCTATAGGGAGGGTGTCTTTTTTTGTTTAGTATAATAAAGAAGAATATGGCTGGTATAAATTTTGACGGATTATTGATTGGGGTGGTGACTTTCCTGGTCATCGGATTGTTTCATCCCATTGTTGTGAAAGCAGAGTATTACTGGGGTACCCGCTGCTGGTGGTTATTCCTGTTACTGGGTATTGCCGGAACAATTATTTCCCTGCTGGTGCAAAGTGTCTTACTTTCAGCCGCCTGTGGGGTGTTTGCCTTCTCCTCTTTCTGGTCAATCAAAGAAGTCTTTGAGCAGGAAGAAAGAGTCCTGAAAGGCTGGTTCCCCAAAAATCCGAATAGGGTGTATGATAATGAGAAGTTAAGAAGTAAGAAGTAAGAAGTCAAGAAGTAAGAATTATACATGTATTTGCTCTGTTTGCTTCGGGTCTCTATTTGCTTCGGGTTTATAACCCGGAGCAGAAACACCTGGAAGTTTATAACTTCCATAGTCGCGAACCGGCTACCTACACGGGCTTTAGACAGGCTGAAAGAAACACTTATTCTTAACTTCTCACTTCTTAACTTCTAAAAACGTTTCTAAGAAAGTATATAACCGCAAAAAAATAAGGCTGACGAAAGACGTCGGCCTTATTTTTTATATGCTATTTATTCCCTTTTATTTTTTGTCAGTAAACTGGCTGGAGATGATCGTGAATTCCATCAGGTCCTCATCTTTGCGGATTTGCGCCGCTGAAGGGGTAAACATAGGATAGACATCTGTTACTACGCTGTTGCTGTTCACAACCGTTGTAATCGGAACCAGGACCATTCTGAGGTCTTCTTCCGGATCTTCTCTCATCTGTGCCGCTATCATATTGGCAATATTCCCGAAGGTATACGTGCGTGTTCCGGAGGAATAATTCGCAGAGTAAGAAAGTACACTACTATCAATAAGTCTTTTCTTTTCAAAGTGAACTTCCAGCGAATCTTCCGGGAGTAACATCAACAGGGCAGGAGGTGTTAACGCATCGTCCCAATCCTGTTCCGGTTTTAATTTAATATCGAACTCAAAGCTGTTCATGGTCCTGCCTTCTATCTTGTCAATAAGACCTGCCGATGCGGTAGGAACAATTATGCGGGTGTACAACCCGGCCGGAGACTTGATATAGGAGTACTCCTGGTCTTCAATCAGTTCATTAAGCTGAGGGCCCAGGTTTTCATACCGGTTCAGCTGGATGACCTCTTTAGTCGCCAGGAACGCTTCCAGGTTCGGGGCAATATAAGAGGTATCATTTCCGGCGGTAGTCGTCGTATTCACCTCCATATCATACCAGATGTGCAGGCGGGTTTCGAGAATAGACAACAAATTCCCTTTACTATTGCTGTTGGTTGTGATGTAGACGCCTTTAAAAAACTCATTGAAAGCATCCTGGTTTGCGAATACCTCCGGATGGTTGAGCGTAGCTTCATAAATCTTCTGGCCTAATTCTGCCGGTAATTTAATATTCACCGAGTGATAATAGCCATTGGTAATATCCGCGTTCCATGCAGAGTCTGTTTTACTGAAATCACGGGGAGTATAACTTTGGGTACCCCACAGATCTTCCGGGTTATAGTATTCGGACGGATCGAAGTTGGAATAAAAGTCCCTTTTCAGATCGGTGCTCACTTCATAGACTTCCGCTACCATAGGAGCAATGGAGTCTCCATACCAGCTGGCATATCTGAGGTGTAACAGGACAGAATCAATTTTGCCGTCTATCGGTTCCGCATAGAACTCAAAATCGTCCGGACAATAAAACTGGCAGAGATAATCGGCTTTTAATGTTCCGTATAAAGGATCATACATTTCACCCAGCAACGCCGTGGTTGTACGTGCATATACACCCTCCACAGGAAATGTTTCAGTTTTTATCTGAAAGGTATCGGCCCGTACATTGCTTCCATCTTCACCGGGGCGAATAGTTTCACCCACCGGATTTAAATCATCATTGCAACTATTCATGAAGAATACTCCGGAGAGGATTCCTATAATAAAAAGCCTGATTTTCATATTCACTCTCTTATCTAAATTTATTTGTTACTTTTCCAGTACTACATCATAGAATTCGTTGAACTTATCCATGTATATATCCGGTGACTGATAGGGAAGAAATGGGGTATCTTCTTTAGAAGTAACATATTCCAGTACCTTCTGGTTTATGGTTTCACTTCCCTGTATCACTCCGTCAGCGAAATCAACCGCCAGTTTGGACAATCCTACAAAACTCGTATCCTTATCAATAGATGTAAGATCATCGTCAAACGCTCCATCCATTTTCAGTTTTTTAGCAAAATCAGGACGGAAAGGTTTTTGAAAATCATCATTATAGATGGAATATACGATTTTCGCGTCTTTCACGCAGGGATCATCCGCATACATCCGTTTGATGTAGAGTCCCGTCAGGGCTGACATCCAGCCATGGCAATGAATCACATCAGGGATCCAGCGAAGTTTCTTAACCGTTTCCAGCACACCACGGATATAGAAAATAGAACGGTCGTCGTTATCTTCGTACTCGTTGCCGTTGGCATCAACCACCGTGTGTTTACGCTGGAAGAAATCTTCATTATCTATGAAATAAACCTGCATGCGGGCTGATTGAATGGATGCGACCTTTATGATCAGGGGATGATCTGTATCATCAATAATTAAATTCATCCCGGACAAACGGATCACTTCATGAAGCTGGTTCCTTCTTTCGTTAATATTTCCGAACTTGGGCATGAACGTTCTGATTTCACGGCCACGTTCCTGGATACCCTGTGGAAGGTTTCTGCATATTGAAGCGATTTCGGATTCGGGAAGGTAAGGGGTGATTTCTTGGGTTATAAACAAGATTCTTTTTGCATCCATTCTGTAAAATTGTTTTTTAAAGACGGTACAAAGATAATAAATTTCTTTCATTTACCGTAATTATTTATTTGCTTTGCACCTTCATTCAAACGTTAAACTAATGAAAGTAGTAAACACGATCCGGGAACTGGATGAAATACTGGTAACGGAAAGACAAAACGGAGCGCAAACCGGCTTTGTACCTACTATGGGTGCACTGCATGAAGGACATCTCAGCCTGGTAGAACAATGTGTGGCTGAGAATGATATTTGTGTGGTCAGTATTTTTGTGAATCCGACCCAATTTAATGACCAGAATGACCTGGCCACTTATCCCCGCACACTGGAAGAAGACTGCCGGATGCTGGAGGAGAAAGGATGTGACCTGGTGTTTGCCCCATCGGAAGAGGAGATGTATCCCGAGCCGGATACCCGTGTCTTTGCATTGGGGCGGGTCGCGGAAGTGATGGAAGGTGCCCACCGTCCCGGCCATTTTAACGGGGTGGCCCAGATTGTAAGCAAACTATTTGCGATTGTGAAACCGGACAGAGCCTATTTCGGAGAGAAGGATTTTCAGCAGATCGCTGTGATCCGGGAGATGGCGCGGCAACTGGGATTTCCGGCCCGGATTATCGCCTGTCCGATCCGCCGGGAATCTGATGGGCTGGCGATGAGTAGCCGTAATGTGCGTTTAACACCCACGCAACGTCAAAATGCACCGGTAATAGCAAAAACCTTAAAAGAAAGTACTACCTTTGTAGCCGGAAAAAGTGTGGAAGAAGTAAAATCCTTCGTGATCAATACAATAAACCAGGTTCCGGAAATGGAAGTAGAGTATTTTGAGATCGTCGATGGAAATAGTCTGGAGTCAATCACAGACTGGTCTGAAACAGATTTCCCGGTTGGATGTATTACTGTCTATTGCGGCCCGGTACGGCTGATAGACAATATTAAATACTAAAACGGTTCAATGAAGAGAATATGTTTATAGAGGTAGTAAAATCAAAAATTCACCGTGTCACGGTCACAGAAGCGAATCTGAATTACATCGGCAGTATCACTGTGGATGAGGATTTGCTGGATGCGGCGAACCTTATTCCGAATGAGAAGGTTTCCATTGTGAATAACAACAACGGCGAACGTTTTGAAACCTATATCATTAAAGGTGAGCGGGGTTCAGGTGTTATTTGCCTGAATGGCGCGGCGGCACGCAGAGTTCAGCCGGGGGATGTGATCATCATTATGTCGTATGCGTTGATGGATTTTGAAGAAGCCAAAACGTTCAAGCCGGCGATTGTATTTCCTGACACTGTAACGAATAAACTCCTGTAGGGCGGTAGCTGATAATACGAAATAAGGATCAGCCCACCTGTAAATGGTGGGCTTTTTTTGTCTGTTTTAATTAAAAAAGAAATTAATTATATGTTTACCAATAAACAAATCTGGCAGGTAAGTTATCCTATCTTTCTTAGTTTGCTGGCACAGAATATTATTAACGTGACGGATACGGCTTTTCTGGGAAGAGTCGGGGAAGTTGAACTGGGCGCGTCTGCCATGGGAGGCCTCTTCTATATCTGTGCTTTCACCATTGCTTTCGGATTCAGTACCGGTTCACAGATTGTGATCGCGCGGCGGAACGGGGAACAACAGTTTGATAAAGTCGGACCGGTGATGATACAGGGAGTTTTGTTCCTGTTGGGGCTGGCTGTCCTCCTGTTTTCTTTCTCAAAATTGTATGCCGGCAATATAATGGGCTTTCTGGTATCCTCGGAAGCCATTCAGGAGGCCACCATTGAATTCCTGGATATTCGTATCTACGGCTTCTTTTTCTCATTTGTGAATGTGATGTTCCGGGCTTTATATGTAGGGATCACCCGCACCCGCATCCTGACTATTAACGCGGCCATCATGGCATTGACCAATGTCGCGCTCGACTATCTGTTGATCTTCGGAAAAGGGGGATTTCCTGAAATGGGTATCCAGGGCGCTGCGTTGGCATCTGTTATTGCGGAGGTGGTTTCCATTGTCTTTTTCCTGGTATATACCCGGATGACAGTCGATTTAAAGAAATACGGATTGAATAAGTTTACCTCTTTCGACTGGCAATTGCTGCGCCGGGTGTTAAACATTTCTATCTTTACCATGTTCCAGTATTTTATTTCCATGAGCACCTTCTTCCTCTTTTTTGTGGCAGTAGAGCGGATTGGACAGGCGGAACTGGCTATGGCCAATATTGTGCGGAGTGTGTACATTGTGTTGTTTATTCCGGTCAATGCGTTGGCTACCACTGCGAACTCCCTGGTAAGTAATACGATCGGGGCAGGCCACAAAGAAGAGGTGTTGCCGGTTATCAATAAAATCGCCCGGTTCTGTTTCCTGTTAGTGGCCGCGTTTGTATTTGTTGTAATGATAGCCCCCAGGCTCGTCCTTTCTATTTATACAAATGACCCGGTGTTGATTGATGGTTCTGTGGCAGCGTTGTATGTGATTTCCGGTTCCATTTTGCTGGCATCGTTCGGAAACATTTATTTCAGTGGGGTGTCGGGCACCGGAAATACCCGTACGGCTCTGTTGCTGGAATTGATCACCCTGGCCTTTTATTGTATTTATATCTATTTTGTTGCTATGCGCCTGAAATTACCCCTGGCCATCTGTTTTATGGCTGAACTGGTTTACATGGGCGTATTGCTGGTCCTGTCCGTTCTGTATCTTAAAAAAGGCAACTGGCAGAAGAAAAAGATTTGAGTACCGGTCCATTGCGACCGGAAGATGTTAGTTGATCGTTCTAAATTTTTCTTTTTCAGGTAATTATGTTCCCGGAAGTCAGCGGATCCACAAGTGATCCACTGACTTCCCTGTCTGGATGCGGGTTTGAAGGGTGTTTTGTCCACAATTGTTCCACGCCTTACATTATATATAAGAAAAGAAATAAAATATATTTATATAAAGGGGGGAATGAAATTCCCC
>JAJQES010000411.1 GCA_021201565.1 Tannerellaceae bacterium | reverse complement strand
AAATAAGTTTTAGTTTCAAACAAATTTAAATTATAAACCAGCGGGATTGTAAAAATATAAAATCTCGCTGGTTTTCATTTTTTCGTGTTACAAGACATCGTTCACTTCAAAGTAGAGATTTAAATAAAAAAGACTTGTCAGTAAGGAAAGCTATTATTCATTATAATTGGTTACATTTGCCATCACTGCGTGACCTGAAAACCCAGCGGCTGAAATGCGAAAGACCTACACATACGCATCCGATGGAACCTGTCTTTTGGACCGGAGGGAGCGTGCGGGTGTAGCTATTCCCGGGTATAGGGATTACTCAACTGTCCGGGAGAGTTGCTGTACAAGGGTAGCTTTATCGACTACGCCGGATCTTCTCCAACGGATTTCACCGTTTTTAAATAAGATAAAAGTGGGAACTGATTTAATACCGTATTGTTGGGATAATGTTTTGTGTTCATCAATGTCTATCTTTACCACATGCGCATATTGTTGTTGCTCGCGGTTAAGCTGGTCCACAATAGGAGCCATTAGTTTGCAGGGAGGACACCAACTGGTATGAAAATTTACCAATACGGATTTATCTCCATTGATTAACTGTTCAAGCGTTTCCATAAACAACTTTGTTTTTAGTTTTGACTATTTATTTGATAACTTTCGATCTAAAAATGGCTGCAAAGATAGCCATATTTTTATATTTCCTATTTATATAATAATATATTCTGTCTATAATTTCATAAACAGGATCTATGACAGGCCGGTCCCCTCTCCTTTCTTCCCTTTTCATTTTTCACTAAAAAAGAACCTCCGGGGCCTAAAACTGTTATTTAAATAGTTCAACTATAAAAAATCACTACATGTTACGAGGAGACAATTCGGTAAGATACGGTTGGGTCATCGGTGAAGGACTGGCCCCGTTAGCTGCTGCGGTATATATGATCCGGGACGGAAAGATGAAAGGGGAAAACATTACCATGTTTGAAAACCGGCTGCACTCATCCCAGGATAAAGAGATTATACAGGAAGATAAAATCTGGAAAGGACAGATTGGGGACTATTCTTCTTATAATGCGCTCATGGATCTGCTGGAAAAAATCCCATCCGTAGCCCGACCGGGAAAATCAGCCAAAGAGGAACTGGTCCGGTTCAATCAACAGATCGCGGAGGTAATCCGCACCGGCTGGCACGGAGGTGAACAAACCCTGCTCAACCAATACCATACACTCCTGCTGTCCATCAAAGAGTGGTTACGCAAAGAAGGGGTAGTCGTCAAAAACAATACACAGATCAAAAAACTGGGTTGGGAAAAATATGCGGATACTTCCCTCCGGGCTGTACGATATATTACTTATAAAGAAGCGGAAGAAGACAAAGAAGCCCATACCGGCTTTGAGGACCTGATCTTCGTGACCAACGGCTATATGACCAAACCGGCGGTAGAAGATTACCACAACCTGGTATTTTTCCGTCCCATTGCCTCTATCAATGAAGAGCCCCGTATGGAAAACCAGGTGGCTTCTGTAAAAAAGGTGATATATGAGCTCCTTAATATAAAATGAATATGGATTTTATCGATTATTACAGCGTATTAGGAGTTAGCAAAACGGCTTCACAGGATGAAATCAAAAAGGCCTATAAAAAGCTGGCCCGTAAATATCATCCGGACCTGAATCCCAACGATAATGAAGCGCACCAGAAGTTTCAGCAGATCAATGAAGCCAATGAGGTGTTAAGTGATCCGGACAAACGGAAAAAGTATGACCAGTACGGCGAAAACTGGAAACATGCGGAAGCGTATGAGAGCCAGCAACAAGCCGGCGGTAGTGGAGGAGGATTCGGCGGCTTTGGTGGGTTTGGCGGATTCGGAGAAGGTTCACAGTGGAGTTACTCAGATGGGGACAGTGATTTCTCAGATTTCTTTGAAAATCTTTTCGGGGGAGCCGGACGGCGAAGCAGCCGTGGCAGCAACTACGGTTTCAAAGGACAGGACTACACTTCTGAACTTCATATTACACTTTCAGAGGCTGCCAAAACACATAAAAAGGTAATCACCGTCAATGGTAAAAACCTCCGCATCACCATCCCGGCAGGAGTTGCCGACGGCCAGACCATCAAGCTTAAGGGCCAGGGAGGTCCCGGTGCAAACGGAGCTCCGGCAGGAGATTTATATATCACGTTTGTCATTCCGGATGAAGGGCCGTTCAAACGGGCAGGAAATGACCTGCACAGCACGGTCGAACTGGACCTGTACACCGCTGTTCTGGGAGGAGAACAGGTAGTAGACACCCTGAACGGCAAAGTCAAACTGAAGGTCAAACCAGGCACGCAGAACAACACCAAAGTGCGCCTGAAAGGAAAAGGATTTCCGGTTTACAAAAAAGAGAGCCAGCATGGTGACCTGATCATTACCTATACGGTACAGATCCCTACCCACTTGACCGCACGGCAGAAAGAACTGTTTAAAGAATTACAAAGTCTCAGCTAATAAAAGAGAAAGATATGCAACAGGATTTAATCATATTGAGCGAATATTGTACACAGGGGAATATCGAACCTTCTTTTATCCGGCTGCTGGAAGAGGAAGGAATGATCCATATCATTATTCAGGAAGGAGAGCCTTATCTTTATTCTTCCGAACTAAATGATGTCGAACGGTTTTCCAGAATGTACTACGACCTGTCCATCAATATGGCAGGAATTGATGCCATCAACCACCTGCTGAAACGGGTCACCCGGATGCAAAGCGAAATAAGCACATTGAAAAAGCTATTGCAGATCCACGAATCCAACACCACAGAATCCCCACCCGATCTTTCCTGACCGGACCGGGGACCGTATAAGAACAGGTCACCTTATCTTCTACTTGTGACTAACATCCGTTTGAATGCGATCCCGGATCAAGTCCGGGATAATCTTATGCTTAAAAAGCTTCCCCCTGGGGGAGTTGAGGGGGCTTCTTACTTCAACGCCGGTAGCAAATAATCCCAGACCATATCCAGTTGGGTCTGCGTATCATCAATATCAGCAGTCATTACGATCACGGCATTTTTCTCCGGTAATACCAGGATAAATTGTCCCCGGGCACCGTCGGCACGGAAGGAATTATGACGGCTCCGCCACATCTGGTAACCATATCCTAATACCCAATCCCCTTTTTTATGCCGGGGGGTCAGATCCGCTTCTTTAACACCGGCAGGGACAGAAGGGACCCGGGCAGAGGTAGCCACATCAAACCAGGCTTCCGGTAAGAGTTGTTGTCCGTTCCAGTTCCCTTTTTGCAGGATAAACTGTCCCAGCTTTGCCATATCTTCCGTTTTAACAAACAATCCCCAGCCACCCACATTGACACCGGATGGACTGGTTTGCCATTCAACTCCTACAATTCCCAGCGGACGGAACAGGCGCGGGTAGAGATAATCAGTCAACTTTTCACCGGTTACCTTCTGAAGGATAGCCGCCAGCATATACGTACCCAGGCTATTATATACATACTGAGTTCCCGGTTGATGGAGCAACGGCTCACTAAAAAATCCCCGTTCCCAGTCTCCCGGCTCCCGGCCCGTACGTACCCGGTACGTCGGATCCGTATCATGCCCGGTCGTCATGGTGAGCAGGTCCTCAATGGTTAATGCCTGCAAATTAGAAGAGATTTCCTCCGGTAGATACTCCGGAAAGAAAGAGATCACTTTATCCGTCACAGCAATCCGGTTCTCTGCCACTGCAAATCCAATTGCGGTAGCCGTGAAGGTTTTACTGACCGAATTGAGGATATGTGGTTGCGTAGGGGTATGTTCGCCAAACCAGGTTTCGTACACTACTTTCCCATTCCGCAGGATCATCAGGCTATGCAAATCCTGTCCACTTTTCTTTACAGCCTCTAAATAAGCCGAAATTCCTTTGGGATTTACCTTTTCCACGGCCGGAGTCGAACGGGGCAATGCTTTTGTCAGGTCATTGAAAGAAATAAGCTCTATATTATACTCGTTGATGGCCTCTTTGACCCTGGCACTAAGGAGGAAATCCGTCACACCCTGGCGGTCTTCCGCAACATCTTCATACCCAATATGGCCAATGGCACGCATCTCGGCATCATCCAGTGCCGGATGATCCAGGAACATATAATTCTTACCCGGTTCCAGGGTAGACAGCATCCGGATAAATGCCTCCTCTTTCTCCCGGGAGGTACGGCTGGGCCCCTCATATCCTACATACTCAAACCTGTATTCATTCATGGCTCCTACCCGGTCAATGGCCGGCAGGTTATATTCTTTTGCCAGGCGTTGCACCACTTCTATCACTTCCGGTGCAAAACCGGTAGCGCCCATGTGGCCGGACAGGTGGCTGATCTGCGGAATGTTGCGGAGAGCCAGTTCGATCTGTGCCCGGAACTCCTGTTCTATCTCCTGAATATTCCACGGATTCTCCCGGATGGATTGTCCCGGATAGGCTTTATGCGGTCCCATCATCGGATAGAAATATCCGTTTTCATCCGTCAGACTGGGACAAGAGGTCAACGGACGCCACTTCATTCCTTCCCATTCACTGGTAATGGCCAGATGCAATCCCACATCTACCAGCGGCATCTCTTTCAGCATGTGTACCGCTTCCGGAAACCAGGGAGTAACGGCCATCACTTCAATAGAGGTCATAATACCCTCTTTATAGGCCTCCTGAAATGCTACATTTACCGAATGAAACGCCCCCATATCGTCCATCCGGACAATCAGGCGTGCCTGTTCTTTTGCGAAAGCCGGAGATAATAAACAAATGATACACAGAAGAAAAATAATCTTTCTAACCACAACCTGCTTCATGATATAATTTTTAGGATTCTCACAAATGTAACCCTTTTTTAAATATCTACCATCGTTTCAGGTTTGCAATCCTGCCGGCTGCCTGGAAAAGGGAAGAAGGAGGAAGTCTAAAAATACTTCGGGTTTGTAACCCGAAGTAGAAACACCTGGAAGTTTATAACTTCCATAACTGCAAAGCAGTTAAATAAAAATAATGTTCACATACCCCGGATCCCCCGCTAAATCCCGGGCACTGCTATACATATACTCTTCTTCCTTTTCAACAATTCCGGCCTTTACCGGATTGTAATGAATATACCGGATAAAAGAATAAATCTTCTCTCCTTTTGGAGAAACTTCAAGGGGGTGATTGTGAGGCTGCCAAAATTGATATATTTGCTTTCCGGAATGTCTTAAACCTGCTCTGTGAAACATCCATAGTAACCAGTTCTTCCGGCTTTCCTGCGGGTTATCCTCTATTTCTTTAAGTAAACTTTTTGCTGTATATTTCTTGAAGTCTCTTAGAACATTTTCTAACGGATCTGTTTCGGTGGATACTAATAAATGGATATGATTGGTCATTAGAACCCATGCAAATATATTCAGCCCTTTATTTTTAATACAATAGTTCAGGCTATCTACAATTATGTTCTTATACTCTATACGTGTAAATACATCTATCCAATTGACAACTGTACAGGTTACAAAATAGATAGCCTCCTGATTTTGGATTTTATAATTCCGGCTCATGGTGAATGCTTTGGTTATTTTATTTAGCCGTTTACGGCTACGGAAGTTACAAACTTCCGGATGTTTCTGCTCCGGGTTATAAACCCGAAGCAATAATTATTTACTTTTTATTTTTCACTATGCACTTTGCCGCTTGCAGCGATTAATAGGCTGCCTGCTTATGGACTACGCAGAAGGTGCCGCTGGCTTTGGCTACCATTTTATCGTCGCAATAGATCTCGCATTCACAAAAGTGGATGTTCCGGCCGGGTTTGACCACGTAACCTTTGGCGATCAGTTCTTTGCCCCAGGCAGCCCGCAGAAAGGAGATCTTCATTTCAGCAGTCAGCACATCTTTTTCCGGAGGGGTCATGGTAAACGCCGCATAGCCGGCAATCGTATCCCCCAGGGCTGCTAACACTCCCCCATGGCTTACACCGCTGTACTGTTTCTGTTCCTCTTTCAACGGCATTCGTGCCTCTACCCGCCCCTCATCAATCAGGAGAAAATCAATATCCAGGTAATTCACATACGGGTTGGTCCTCGTCCGCTGCCGGATCTTTTCTGCAATTTGTGGGTTCATCTTTTTTAAAGTAGTTGGTAGTTAGTAGTTGGTAGTACATTCGTTTCACTCATTTAGTAGAAAACTCACTCCGTTCGTTTTATTTCCTTCGCTTTCCAAAGGGAAGTTTTACTAAGTAAACGTACTACTAACTACTAACT
>JAJQES010000233.1 GCA_021201565.1 Tannerellaceae bacterium | reverse complement strand
CAAACATACTGGGTAAAAAAATATTTTTATTTTCAAAAATGATTTTTAAACTTTTAATTTTGACACCCCACTCTTTCCTCTATTTATTGAAATAATCTACCCTATTGTCTATGAATAATTTGGTTATTGCTTTATGTAATAGTAAGTTCAATATTCTCACATTTCGGATAAAAACACACTAATTTCAGAGGATAAATCACACAATAAGAATGGAAAATTATATATAAAAAACATATTAGTCTTTTGGGGACTATTTCCAGTGTTACATGCAAATGTACCTGAGGTATTACCGGTCCCTATTGTGGACATGTCTCAACAAAGTAAGAAAATAACAGGAGTCGTTTATGACGATTTTGGAGATCCTGTGATAGGAGCAAATGTAGTAGAAAAGGGAACCACCAATGGAACCATGACAGACCTGGAAGGAAATTTTTCATTGGATGTAAGTAGTGGGAATGCAGTATTAGTAATTAGTTATATTGGTTTCCTTTCTCAGGAAATTAATGTAAATGGACAAAATGTAATTAATATCACTTTAAGTGAAGACACCCAGGCCTTAGATGAAGTTATTGTAATAGGGTATGGTACTACTCAACGCAAAAACTTTACCGGGTCGGTGTCTCAGGTAAAGATGGAGGATTCTCCTTTATCTTTAATGCCGACTTCAAACGCTTTAGATGCTCTCCGGGGGACTGTTACGGGTATGACCGTATCCCAACAACAGGGAGCCGGGCAATCGCCTTCTCTCCTTGTACGGGGACAAAAATCTATCAGCGGAGGAACCGATCCTTTGATTGTTTTAGATGGAGTTATCTTTATGGGAGGAATGCGTGATATTGACCCCAATATCATCGAAAGCATGAGTGTGCTCAAAGATGCGACCTCTGTTGCCTCTTATGGATCCCGGGCCGCAAACGGAGTTATTATGATTAATACAAAAAAAGGAAAATACGGTAAGCCTGTTATAAATCTGAATGCATCCTGGGCTTTTTCTTCTATGGCCAACAAACCGGATGTGCTTAGTCCGGAAAACTACATCCGGAAAGTAAATGCATTACAGGGATATGATGAAAATGCAGATCCAACAGTGTGGATGTCCGATTTTGAAAAAGAAAATTATTTACGGGGGAATACTACTGATTGGTTAGATTTAGTAAGTCGTACAGGTTTAATGCAAAACTACTCTTTATCCATTTCCGGAGCGACAGAAAAAACAAATTATTTCATCTCTGCATCCCACACAGATCAGGAAGGAGTCCTAAAAGGAGATGATTATAACAGACAAGCCTTTTCGGCACGTGTAAAAACCGATATTACATCCTGGCTCGAAGTTGGGGCTGATATGAATTATAGTTTTAATGATTATTCCGGTCCTACTAATTATGATATTTATCAGGCAATCCGGCTTACTCCATACGGGCGGGTATATCGTGATGAAGAAAACAAATTATTGGAAAAATATCCCCGGCAGGAAGGAACTTATATGGTGAATCCCTTATGGAGCATAGAGAGTGGTACAATTGATGACCACGACACTTATAGCACCTATCTGATGAAAGGACATCTTGTAGTAAAATGCCCGTGGATTGAAGGGTTAAGTTATAGGTTAAACGTATCTTATTCCAATGAATATATTGAAAGAGACTATTTTACTCACGAAGGCTACTACGTCCCACAAGGAACTTCTGATGATCGTTATTCTTCTGAAACTCTTTCAACCTATTTGTCCAGTGCGAATGGATATAGCCGGAGAACCAAAAATACCAGTTGGGTGTGGGATAATATATTTAATTACTCCAAACAGTTTGGTAAGCATTTTCTTGACCTGACGTATGTATACACACGGGATTCATACGTATATAACTACAGAAGTTTTTCCGGACAGGACTTTTCAACATTGGGTAATACAGAGTTGGGGTACAATGGATTAGTATATGCTGAAATACAGAAAATTGATAACATCGATTATACCAAAAAGAATAACATCGGTTACTTAGGCCGTATCAATTATAATTATGATGATAAGTATCATTTAACAGCGTCAATCCGAAGAGATGGATCATCCGTATTTGGTGTAGATAATAAATGGGGAGTATTTCCCTCTGTTGGAGTTGCCTGGACAATTTCAAGAGAAGATTTTCTATCCACTATCCGGGAGATTAACTATCTGAAGGTAAAAGCATCCTGGGGTAAAAACGGAAATCAATCTATCTCACCGTACGGCACCTTATCCAGAATCTCTCTGGGACAAGCCGGTGGATTTAGTTATCCTTTCGGGAATACCTCTGAAGTTTCCTGGGGACAAAGAAATTCTACTTTAGGAAACACCGAATTAGGATGGGAAACAACAACTGCTTTTAACGCAGGTTTTGAACTGGCCATGTTTAATAATAGATTATTTGTAGATTTTGATGGGTATGTTTCAAAAACAACCGACCAGATATTTTCAAGAACGATCCCGGTTATGACTAACAGTGTTACCTCTATGTCTGCCACTATGGGACAGGTTAATAACTGGGGGCTCGAATTAAACATAAATTCCACCAATATCCGTACAAAAGATTTTGAATGGAACACCATGCTAACATATTACATCAACCGTAATACGTTGAAAGAGTTATACGGTGATGGCGAAGATGATATCTCAAACAACCTGTTTATCGGGAAGTCACTGGGAGCCATGTATGGATACAAACCCATAGGGATTGTACAGGTGGAAGATACAGAGTATATGGAAGCTAATAATGCACAGGCAGGAGATGTAATGTTTGCAGATTTGGACGGAGATGGAGTCATTACTTCCGAAGACCGGACTATTTTAGGCTATACAAAAGAAAATTTCCGGATGTCCTTAGGAAACACACTTCGTTATAAGGACTTTGAATTATACTTCCTGTTTACCGGTATTTTCGGAGGTAAAGGATATTACCGGGCAACCAATATTTATGCCTACCGTACCATGAGTGATGTTACCTGGGATAACAATTTTGATCATGGCTGGTGGACAGAAGAAAATCGCAGTAATAAATATCCGCGTGTTAATTATACTGATGATCGTTACTCTCCAAAACAGAATAAAGCGTTTGTACGGTTACAGGATGTAAGTTTATCTTACACTTTCCGTCAACCCTGGGTAAAGAAGATGCATATTAATAATCTGAAAGTATATATGGCAGCGAAAAACCTCCTGACCTTTACCGGTTGGACTGGTGGAGACCCTGAAATAGCACAAACTTTAGGTAGTGGATATAGTTATGGGTATCCTTTGGCTAAGAGTTTCTCACTTGGTATTAATTTAACATTCTAAGAATATTAATTATGAAAAATAGATATAAATATATTGCAACGCTGCTTATTGGTTTTTTAGTAGTTTTAAGTAGCTGTAATGATAGTGATTTCCTGAAAGAAGTTCCGGAGACATTCTACACGGTTGAAAATTCATTTAACACTGTTGACCAGGTAAATGCAAGCGTTACCAATCAATATGTACATATCCGTTATTGGTTTCAGATAAATTTTTTTCAGAAAGGTTTAGGTACAGACCTGTTAGATACTCCCTATTGGCGGTCCGGAGGAAGCGGATACTCCAATTTTTCAAACTGGTCTACAGATTACGGCTCCACGTATAATGTTTTTGAAGCGCTATTTCAGTTGATAAGCTTTGCCAATATGACTATTGAAGGAGCGGCCTCTGAAAATATCACATGGGATAATCCGAGTGATTATGAATATGTCATTGCTCAATCCAAATTTTTCCGGGGATATGCTTATCTTACCCTGGGAGAATGTTATGGAGGGGTTCCCATTGTTGATGAAGTGATTACGACTCCCCGCTTTGATTTTGTCAGATCCACCCGTGAAGAAACTTATAAGTTTGCAATTCAAAACTTTGAAGAAGCCATCTCCGGAATGCCGGATTATCCGACAGAAGCCGGACGGGTGGCAAAAGGCGCGACTTATCATTATTTATCAGAAGCCTACCTGGCCTTAGCGATAGAGATGAATAATTCAACAGAGTATCTGAATAAAGCAATAGAAGCCGCGACGAAAACAATGGAATTACATTCTCTTATGACAGATCGTTTTGGCAGCCGTGCTATCCCAAATGGAGGAACTGCCATGAACGGCGTCGCTGCATACGTAGAAGATGGAGATGTGTTTTTTGATCTTTTCCAACGAGGAAATTTAGATTACGTTGAAGGAAATACAGAAGCTCTCTGGACTCTTCAGAATGATTACGCAATCCAGAAAGAATATGGAGGTAACAACTACCTTCCTTATCCCCGTGAATTCGGGCCGGTACTTCGGGACGCAAAATTCAAAGCTGAATATATAGAAGAAGGCAGCAGTGATTCTCCCTGGTCCGGTTTAACAACAGCTTATGTAGGAGGAAGAGGAGTCTCATCTGTTGCACCGACAAATTATGCTACCACAGTCATCTGGCAGGATAAATTTGCAGATGATCTGCGCAATTCAGCCGTAAATATTCGCAGGGAATTTATTTGTTTAGATGAGGGACACAGTATGTATGGACAAGTGGTTCCGGTAGAGATGTTGGATGAATCCACCTTAGACCGCTTCTACCCCGTATGGACTAAGTTTTCCCCTTTAGATGACTGGGGGTATGAAGATTTAAGCGACGGAGGCGACCGCTCCAATATGTATCGCGACGAATATGCCTGTCGTTTAGCAGAAACTTATTTATTAAGAGCAGAAGCTTATTTCAGATTGGGAAATAATACACAGGCCGCGGCAGATATAAACACACTTCGCCGCCGTGCACAATGCGCTTATGAGGTAAGTGCAGATGAAATATCTATTGATTTGATCTTAGATGAAAGAGCCAGAGAATTATTTCTGGAAGAAAGACGCTGGTCGACTTTACTTCGCATGGGGGGAACCGTTGCAACCGACCAGATTGCGAAATATGGATACTGCCAGGTTGATTATCCAAGTGCAACTGCGCCTTCCGGATGGAATCTTTTCCCATTCCCCCAGAAGGTTATTGATTCTAACTTAGATACAGTACTGGAGCAAAACCCAGGTTGGAATTAATCTGTTAACATGCATATATTTTCTGGAAAAGGATGGCTCACGTTTGTGAGTCGTCCTTTTTAATCTATAATTGGAGTTCTTTTCCGGGTAGTAAGGAATGGTTTTTACTACTTACTTTTTTATTTTGCATTATAAAATACAGGCCATGAAATACATTTTACTTTTATATGTTCTATTATCCTCATTCTTCATTCATGCTCAAAAACTCTCCCAGGTAGGGCATGGATACAGTAAGACCTCTGTTAATACAACAGTGTTCCGTACAAATTCTATTGTAACCCATGATAATATCCAATTTATAGCCTTTTATGATGAAGAGGAGTATTTGGTATTGGGTAAACGTACGTTAGGAGAAGATAATTGGCAGACACAACGTTCACAATACAAAGGAAATTGCAGGGATGCCCATAACATCATAAGTATCATGACAGACGGAGAGGGATATGTACATGTCTCTTTTGACCATCACGGACATCCATTAAACTATTGTAAAAGTCTGGAACCGTTTTCTTTGGAATTAGGAGAAAAGATTTCAATGGTTGGGAGTGACGAGGAGAATGTAACTTATCCTGAATTTTACAAATTGAGTAATGGAAATCTCATTTTTGTTTATCGGTCCGGGCAGTCCGGACGTGGAAATCTGGTGATGAATCAATATGATACACAAAATAAGTCCTGGAAAAGAGTTCAGGATATTCTGATAGACGGAGAAAATCAACGCAATGCTTATTGGCAACTATATGTTGATGCAATGGGGACTATTCATTTATCCTGGGTATGGAGAGAGGAATGGCTGGTAGAAACAAATCATGATTTATGTTATGCCCGCTCCGGAGATGGAGGGAAAACATGGGAAAAATCTAATGGTGAACAATATAAATTACCTATTAATGCCGGGAATGCTGAATATGCATGGAGAATTCCACAAAACAGTGAATTGATCAATCAGACAAGTATGACTGCCGACAGGCACGGAAACCCTTATATCGCAACTTATTGGAGAGAGGCTGATTCTGAAGTGCCTCAGTACCGCTTAGTCTATTTCGATGGGGAAAAATGGAGACAGCAACAAGTTTCCAATAGAGTCACCCCTTTTAGTTTGAGTGGTGGTGGAACCAAACAAATACCCATCTCGCGTCCACGACTTGTAATTAAAGAAACAGAGAATAAATATAATGC
>JAJQES010000329.1 GCA_021201565.1 Tannerellaceae bacterium | reverse complement strand
GGTTGTCATTTTAGTAGATGAATAACATTTCTAAAATCCATAAAACGGATATTCCTCTTTTTTTGTTATATTTGGGAAAGGTATATAAAATACTATAAGATGCTGGAATATATTGACGAAATAGTAAAAAGTACCGAGATCACACCTGCTACAGCTTGTTTACGGCTGTTTCTTAGTCTGCTTTTTGGGACCATCATCGGTGCCGAACGGCAACTAAGGAGACGGGATGCGGGTGTACGAACTTTTTCCCTTATTTGTATGGGGTCAGCCGCTGCCATGCTGGTTTCTATCTGGCTCCCGCAAATCTATCCTGATTTTTTAAACGGAGATCCGGGGCGCATCGCTGCACAGGTATTAACCGGTATTGGTTTTCTGGGTGCCGGTGCAATTATACAGAGCCGGGGAAGCATTCAGGGATTAACCACTGCTGCCTGTATCTGGGTAATGGCTGTTATCGGACTGGCTGTCGGTGCCGGTCTCTATGTAGGAGCCGCTGTCGCTTCTCTCTTTACATTATTTATATTGCTCTCCCTGGAAAAACTGGAAAAAAGGTTGTTTCTGGATGGAGTAAATAAAATCCTGACCATCTATTGCAATACGACTTCTCCGGATCTGGATATTATCCGGTATGTATTACAAAAAAACCATGTATTCATTATCAGCTTCTCTTACGAAAATGACTATACCAGTAATTCATCGATTATTACCTATAAAGTAAATGTAAAATCAACCTCTTCCTATAGTGGTCTGTTCCGGGAGATAAAAGAACAGGGGTATGTCACTCAGATTAAACTATTCACCTGACGTCAGGATTCTTTGAATGTTTGCCCGATCAAATAAGCTGCATCCGCAACAAAACGGCAACAGGGACGTTTCTTATAATACTCAGACGTGCGTAAAGAGGGTACCGGATGAGTATCCAGAGTACCTAAAGACGAGAGGAGTTCCCGGCAGATAATGGTACCATTCAGTTCTTTAAATGCGGTAGCTAATCGCTGTACATTCGCATAATTAACAGTCCGTTCTTCCTGTGAGGAGACATGATAAACAGGATACTTGAAGCCATTCAACATAAACATGGCACTTACAGTACCACAAACTTCACGCAGCCGGCCCATACCACCTCCCAAAGAAACAGAAAGACAGGAAGCCGTTTCCTTATCCAGTCCAACCAGATCAGCATACGCCATAAAAACAGACTGGGCACAGTTATAGCCTTCCAGAAAATAATTCAGCGCTAACTGTACCCGGTCTTCTATAACAAAATCCGTATTAATACTCATAATCTACACAGGCGCGGTCTGCTTTGACCGGACCTATCAGATGTTTAGATACGGCGACATGTTCCGGATGATTCGCATAGATAGCCACATCTTCCAGCGTATCCAGTTCGGTGGTCAGGACCAGATCCCAGGTTTCCGCAGGATTTACATTAAAATCCACCTGAATATGACGTAACACCTCAATCTTATCCAACAGACTTTCCAACCCTGTTTTTATTTCATTCAGTTTTGCATTCTTCTCTTCCGGAGTCGCAAACTCCACCAGCTTAAACATTACAATATGTCTGATCATACTTTTAATTATTTATTTAAAATCACTAACTATATCTTACATCTGTTCATCCAGGTGGGAATCTTTATATCCTAAGAAATAAAGGATACCATCCAGACCAATAGTAGAAATAGATTGTTCTGCGTTTTCTTTTACTTTGGGTTTGGCATGAAAAGCAATGCCCAACCCGGCAATACTGATCATGGGCAGGTCATTCGCTCCATCACCTACAGCTACCGTCTGGCGCAAATCCACATTTTCAACCTGGGCAATCAACCGCAGAAGTTCCGCTTTACGCTTACCATCCACAATGTCACCCAGATAGTTTCCGGTCAATCTACCATCTTCCACTTCCAACTCATTCGCATATACATAATCAATCCCCCATTTCTGCTTGAGATAATTACCAAAGTAGGTGAATCCTCCGGACAAAATCGCAATTTTGAAACCAACTTTCTTAAGAACCCGCATCAAACGGTCAGCCCCCTCCGTAATAGGAAGGTTTTCCGCGATCTCCTGCATGACCGATACATCCAGACCTTTTAACAACCGGCACCGTTGACGAAAACTTTCGCTAAAATCAATCTCTCCACGCATAGCTGCTTCTGTGATCGCTTTTACCTGGTCGCCCACACCGGCCCGGATAGCCAGTTCATCAATTACCTCCGTCTGGATCAGCGTTGAGTCCATATCAAAACAGATCAGGCGGCGCATCCGGCGGAACATACTCTCTTCCTGGAAAGAGATATCCATCTCCACCTGGGATGAAAGTTCCAGGAATGCTTTCTGCATCTGCTTTTTATCACTGGGAGTACCCCGTACCGAGAACTCAACACTTGCTTTTGGAGCCCGTTTCGTTTCATCCAGCGGAATACGTCCTGTCAGACGTTTAATGTCATCAATGTTCATTCCCTGATCCGACACAATCCGGGAAACACCGGAAATTTGTTTAGCAGTCAGTTTGCGTGCCAGAATAGTGATAATATACCGGTTTTTTCCCTGCATATTTACCCATTCCTCATATTCCTGTTCTGTAATTGGATAAAATTTAACAGTGACATCCAGTTCATAGCTCTTAAAAAGAAGTTCTTTCATTATATTACCCGAATTCTCTCCGCTACTCTGTACCAGAATCCCCAATGAAAGGTTGTTGTGAATATCCGCCTGTCCGATATCCAGGATGACCGCATTGTGTTTTGCTAAAATATCAGTCAGGGAAGCAGTTACCCCCGGTTTATCATTTCCACTGATATTAATCAGGATCAATTCATCTTTTTGTGACATAGTGTATTCATTTATCTATGGAGCAAAGGTAAATAAGTTATAAATAAAATACCTTATTCATACTAAATAAAATTCCCGTACGTTATATATAGAGAGAACGTAGTTTTAATCAGGAACCGGGATTCCTTAAAAAAGTCCTGACCGGCAGGCAACCTATCATGAGAATACAGTTTGAAATTAAAGAGAAACTGGCCGACATCGTAAAAGAAATCTTCACCTCTGAAAAATGGATCCTTCAGATAACAGGTGAATACGATGGCCTAAAAAGAATGATCCTGAAAGATCCCCATTATGACTCCCAGGCGTACATTGAGATTTGGAATTCAGAAATCCACATCAAAACCGCCTGGTCTAATTACACGTACCGGATTTTCCAGAAAGAACACGCTGTTATATGCGAATATTGTGGAGCCTACCGTGGATTATTGGAGCAAAATCTGCTTCCTCAACTCACTCCACAGCAAAATATTCTGGACTCTGTGGTATTGGAAACATCCATTTCTACTATGTATAATGAGCCTTTACGGCAATACATAACCGAAAATGTGCGGCGGGGAAATAATATTCAAACACGAAAAACAGTCCGGCATCACCCAACGGTAATAGTAGATGAATTTGTCAAAGAAGGCGTGCCCATCCCTTCACCTATTTTGACCAAACAGGATTAATAGAGTTCTTTTAACAGGAATAAAGCAGTTCGAAAATACCTTTATTAAAAGAACTGTTTTATTCCTGCCTACTTCGTTTTGCGCATATATAATCTATAAAAGTTTCATCTATCGAAACAAAAACGAACAAAAACGAAACTGTTTCTCTATGAAAAACCACCAATTGACCGGATAAATAATAATAGAAACAAAACAATTCTCATTTACTCCTTTACAGAAACTTTCATTTCATGCAGAACATATACCTTTGTTGCTGTTGATGACGTCAATGATAAATGAAAGCAATAATTAATCGTTTTTTTGACCAAAGATAATATGTGAATTATATAAAGTATAAAAACTAAAAACAAACAAATCTATTATTTCAAACTCAATTAACAAGTATTATTTTTTTATGAAGTTTAAAACCTTTTCTTTGGCCGCAATGGCCGCCCTGCTCTTTACCGCATGCGATAAAGAGGACGTAGGAATCCCCGACTTTAACGACAACGACCAGGACACCAAAAGTGTATTCCTAAAGTTTGACGCCAGTACCAGATCCTCCAGATCCATAGAAGGATCTGCCGAAGGGACAGTAGCAGAACTCAATAGTGCAATGATTTATTTTCTGAATGGAAATAATGAAAGTTCACAGGTCTATGCTGTTAAAGAGGTTTCAGGAAACACCAGTGCAGATATTACGCTGGATGATTTAAAAAAAGGACATGAATTCACCAAAATCCCGGAAGCAGTTTCATTCGTATATGTAGTAGGTAACTTTGAAGCAGGAAACCTTCCGAAAGGTACCGGTATGACTTTTGAGAAGTTACAAAGCACTGTTCTGAACATCGAAAATGTAAACAAAGGTGACAAACTGGGAACCGTGTTAGACGGAATAGCCTCCGTAAAGCCTTATAGAGGAAACGAAAGTGGTTGGGGAACCGGTAGTACCACTCCCGGAGAGGATGACTACTATGCAAATGTAACCGTATCTCCCATCAATGCCCGTATTGAAATAAAAGAACTAAACTATACAGGAGAAGAATTGTCAGCTTTCACAGTAGAAGGTATTTATATCAACTATTATTATTCCAACCTTCCTTTAAGCCTCAATACGGTAAATGCAGGTTCTGTATTCGTTAACAATGGTTCGGATGTACAGAAATACGACCAGAACAGTCCTAACTTTGCTTACACAGACTATACTACCCTGTTTGACCAGGTTGGCATAACTCCAACCCTGACACCAGACGGAGACAAAAACAAAGCTACGGTTGGTGCCGGAGATAACAAATTCTGGTCTTATCATGTATTTGGAGAATGTACACCGGCGCACATTGTTATTAAATTTACAGATCTCGTAGATAAGGATGGAAAGCCCATGGAAGGTGACCGGTATATTACCGTCGGAGGATTCCAGAAAGGAGAGGCCAAACTGGAACAACTCAACAGAGGAACCATCTATCAATTACCAGCTATTCCTTTCTCGGATGAGCACCTGGAAGTGATTCCCGAACCGGGAGATATCTCCATTTGGGTAAAAGTCACTGTAGCTCCCTGGGAGATCGAAATCGTATCTCCGATTATCTGATAAATTGATGGCTAAATAATATAAATCAGGCACGGATCACGTTCTCCGGAACACGATCCGTGCCAGTTTCTATAATGAAAAGTAGTACCCTACATATAGTTTGTCTGCTCATTGTTCTTTTTACCGGATGCATTTACGAAGATTTGTCCGATTGTCCTGTACCTGCCAATGTAACTCTTCATTTTCAATACACCGGAGACGGGGAAAACGATATGTTCAGGTCCAGAATCAATAACGTATATCTTCATCTATTCAATGAGAAAGATGAGTTAATGCGGATACAGGAATTTCCTGAATGGCAACTCCGGGAAAAACAAGGAGTAGATTTGCTTCTGGATGAAGGAACCTATAAAGTGGTTTGCTGGGGAAATGTGTTTCAAAATACGTCCATCAGGTCAACAGGTGAGAACTCCGCTCTTTCCTCTTATTTTGTCTTCAATTCCGGCCTTTTAAACGGAGATAAGGTGTTTACGGATGACTCACTCTACTTTGGAACCCATACATTCCATGTTACGGAAAATGTCCGCAAAACAGATACAATCCGGTTTTCCTCTGCCCACATCAACATGCAGATCTATGTTGAAGGCTGGACAACCACCCGCCAGACTCCTGACACGGCCCCGTCCATTGAAATAGAGAATCTCTTTTCCATGTATGATTTTGAAATGGTAACAACAGAAGGACAGATAAGTTATTATCCGGTCGTTGAACAGGATACTGGGAAAGGAACTCTGTTTTCTTCAGCAACCACTGTAAAACGTTTCACAGAAGAAAACGATGTATTGGTACACATCCGGAACCAGGAAGAAGAGACACTCTTCACGCTGGACCTGGCAGAGTTTATCCGGAAAAACAACATCCGGATAAAAGGGATCCAGGAAGTAAACATTCCTATTTACATAAAATTCCAGGGAATAAATGTAAGCGTTTCCGTTGCGGAATGGGACAGTGAAGGAAACATAAAACCCTCACTCTAAACAGATAACCAAACAATCATCCTGTTTGTTATATTCTTTTAGTAATAAAAAGTGAAAAATAAAATGACTCCTGACAAATTAAATGCTGAACTGATAAATGCCATGAGGGAAAAAATTCCTGATGGAGCCAATCTGGCGAATCTGTTAATGGATATCTTATCCATCGGCAAAGAAGCTATTTACAGAC
>JAJQES010000362.1 GCA_021201565.1 Tannerellaceae bacterium | reverse complement strand
CTGTAACCCTTGCTTTTGGATCTTTAAACAACAGAATCCCATCTGTTAACTAATTATACCTTATATCTGCAATGTATGAAAATTAAATAATAAGTCCTTTATACAAAAGAAATTTGATCTTTCTTTGCATAAAGGACTTATTATTTTAGTTCCTGCCGGGAACTTGTAAATGTAGATCTTTGTAAAGCAAACAAGAAATTTAATCCAGCTTCTTCTTTACTTTCCGGGCATCTTTTTTAGTTTCGTGTTTGGTTTTATCCCACACATCTTCACTTGTATCCTTGGTTTTGTCCCAGGCCTTCTCAGTTCCTTCTTTCGTCTTATCCCAGGCCTTTTCGCTACCCTCTTTCGTCTTGTCCCAGGCTTTTTCAGTTCCATCTTTGGTTTTGTCCCAGACTTCTTCTGATTTGTCTTTGGTTTTATCCCAGAGGTTTTCTGATTTATCCTTTGTTTTATCCCAGTCTTCACGAGCCTCTTCCTGCGCTTCCCGTGTTTCCTGTTTTGCTTTTTCTTTGACAGGCTTTTTCTTTTCCTGTGCGGAAACTGTACCGGATATCATTATTCCTATTGCTAACATTCCTGTTATTATAATCTTCTTCATACCTTTCTTCTATTTAAATGGTCTTGTTTGCTACCTTTTACCTATCTTTCGGTAGCTGTTCAAAAACAGTAGAACAGGCTGATTGTTTGAGGTTTTGGCGTTAATAAACAGCAATAACCTGATAATTCTGTAAATTTTTATTTTATTCTTTGTAACAAACCTGTAATGGGATGTGTCTTTTCTATACAAACCTCCTCAAAGCGCGCTTTCAGACTGAGGTTGTAACAGAGGGTACAAACGAAAAAAACAGTAATATGAAAAAGGCATTCTTTATCCTGGCATTGATTTTAACTACACAGTTAAGCTTTGTGCAACAAAATATGGATGAATTGTTTCAGACCTTTGGTAAGGAGCGTCAGGCTGTCCGTATTAAATTAGGTGGATTTGTTATGGGAATCACCAGTCTTTTTACAGAGACATTTGGTGTGAACAGTGTGGAGGTGATTTCATTGGATGAATGTAGCGGAAGTACAAAAAAGGACCTGGAACAGGCCATTAAGAACCTGAAAGATCCCTCCTTTGAGACTTTCCTATCCACCAATGATGAGACTTCGCGGACCAGGATCCTTATCCATATCCAGAAGGATATGATCAAGGAACTGGTAGTGGTGACTATGGGGGATACGAATGCAATGATACGTCTGAAAGGAAACATTAAACCCTCGGAAATCGAGAAGGTCGTAAAAGAGTATAACAATGGATGAGGAGAGTTTCAAAAGGCAGTTCCTCCCTCTTCATCCCCGCCTTTACCGGATTGCGTATGCATTGACGGAAAACAGCCAGGATGCGGAAGATATCTTACAGGATGCCTATTGTAAACTCTGGGACAAACGGGAAGAACTCGTGCGTATCATTCATCCCGAAGCATTTTGTGTAACTCTGGTGAAGAATCTGTCTCTGAATTTTCTAAGATCAGGTTACAGGAACAGGAAAGAAGAAATGCTGCCAACAGTAGTGGTGGCGCAACTGGAGACACCCGAAAAGGAGATGATGCGGAGAGAAGAGTTTTTGAAAGTGGAACAGATGATAGAGGAACTTCCGGACAATCAACGAACAGTGATCCGTTTACGCGGAATAGAAGACTGTTCGATGGAAGAGATTGAAGAGATCACCGGATTGAGTGCCGTTAATATCCGGGTATTGTTATCCCGGGCGCGGAAGATGATACGCAGTAAACTAACAAAGACAGGATGTTATGAATAAGAAAGATATAAGTCAGATTCTGGAGGCTTTTTATAATGGTGAGGCTTCTCCGGAAGAAGAAAATGAATTGAAGGCGTTTTTTCAGGATACTACTCTACCCGGAGAATGGCAACAGGAAAAAGAGATTTTTGAACGCTACCTGCGGGCGACAGAGATTCTATTACCCGAAGGTCTGGAAGAACGGCTGGAACAAAAACTGTCTGAGCATATTGCCGGCAAACAACGCTCTTTCCGGTATTACCTGATTCGTGTGGCTGGTGTGGCGGCGGCTGTTTTGCTGGGAGCCGGAATCTTCTTCCATACCCTGTTACCTGCTGAATCTGTTACAGCCGATACCTTTGATGATCCGGTGGAAGCCGCTATTGTTGCGGAACAGACCCTGATCTTTTTATCAGAACAACTCAATCTGGGCCTGAATCAGGTAAAGGAGGCCCAGGGAGAAATCCATAAAATCAATAATATTGTATATCAACAACTAAAAGATTGAACACATGAAAACAAAATATATTCTTTTATCAGTCTGTATTTTTTGTACCACTCTCTGCTTCGGACAGAAAAAACTGTTTGATAAATATGCCGATGAAAGCGGAGTAATCTCTATTTATATCTCCAAATCCATGTTTGATCTGGTATGGCCCTCTATTCAAACGGCCGGTCTCCAGCTATCCAATATGTCCGGAAAGGTAGAGGGTTTGCAACTACTAACCACAGAAAAGAAAGAATTAGCGGATCGTATGCGAAAAGACTTTTCCACCATTGTCACCAAAGAACATGAAGAGTTAATGCGTGTCCGTTCAGATGGAACCAAAGCGAATTTCTACATTCAGAAGCAAGGTGAAAATATCTCTGAAATGTTAATGATTGCCGATGCGGATAATTCGTTTGTCATTATCCAGTTAGTAGGCAATTTCACACTGAAAGACATTCAGGAAATTACCGGCGAAGTCCAGAAGAAAGTGAACTAACTCCCGTTGAGGGACCCTAATGGCTGCCTGTGTTCCCCGGCTTGACCGCAGAGCTGTTAAATTCTCCTGTATGATTTGTATGAAGTCCCTTAGGGACGCCCTATCTTAGCCCAGGGCAACGCCCTGGGTAATAGATGATAAGAGGAAAGGAGTGCTGTAAGCACGGCATAATAAAATAGTGACAGATAAATAGATCGTAATTTATGCCATCCCTTCAGGACTCAACACAGACAACATATTCAAAACCAGGGCGTTGCCCTGGGCTAAGATAGGGCGTCCCTCCGGGACTTAAAATGGAGAACTTAACAGCCCTGCGGCTTGACCGGGGACCGCATTAAACCAGACGGTATTTTAAGACCACTGGACGAAAGGGATTTAAAGTCCCGAAGGTACGGCTTTATTGGACGGAGGGGATTTGCAATCCCCGACTAACTAACCTTCGGATCTGTGATCCGTTAACTATTGGATTACAAATCCAAAGACTCACCAGTCGGGGATTGCAAATCCCCTCCGTCCAATAAGTGAACTAAATCCCCTCTTCACCCACACTTACAATCCTTTCACCTCCCGGATCATACTGTGTCTATCCCGGAATAACCTTCTGTTCAAACTACGTCCAGGACGTAAAAAGTTATCTCCAGAACGTAGCTTACTATGTCCAGGACGTAATAAATTACCTCCAGAACGTAGTTTGAGAAGAATAAGAAGAAAAAACGGAAAAAGTGTTACTTGCCACTGATAATCTTCCGGATTTCGTTTAGTTTGTTCAGCGCCTCTATAGGAGTCAGGTTATTGACATCGAGGTTTTTTATTTCATCCCGTACACGGCTTAGCACCGGATCATCCAACTGGAAGAAGTTGAGTTGATAGCCTTCCCCACCTGATGCGATCTTTTTAACCGGTTTGCTACTGATGCCTTCCTGCCGGTTGTCAGTTTCCAGTTGTTTCAGGATCTCGTTGGCACGTTTGACAATGCTTTTAGGCATACCGGCCATCTTGGCTACATGGATACCAAAACTGTGCTCACTTCCACCGGGAACCAGTTTCCGCATAAAGATTACCTTGTTATTGACCTCTTTTACAGATACGTTGTAATTCTTGATCCGTTTAAAGGAGCGCTCCATTTCATTCAGTTCATGATAATGGGTTGCAAACAGGGTTTTGGCGTGCATGGTGGTGTGGTCGTGGATGTACTCCACAATCGCCCACGCGATCGAAATACCATCGTAGGTACTGGTGCCCCGCCCCAACTCATCAAACAGAACGAGGCTGCGCGGAGAGAGATTATTCAGAATACCGGAGGCTTCGTTCATTTCCACCATAAAGGTCGATTCGCCTACCGAAATATTATCAGATGCCCCTACACGGGTGAATATTTTGTCAATCAGACCTATTCTGACGCTCTCTGCGGGAACGAAACATCCGGTCTGAGCCATCAGGGCGATCAGGGCAGTCTGGCGCAACAGGGCCGATTTACCTGCCATATTTGGTCCGGTGATGATGATAATCTGTTGTTTCCCGCTGTCCATATAGACATCATTTGCGATATAGGACTCTCCTACGGGTAGCTGTTTTTCAATCACCGGGTGACGGCCTGCGCGGATGTCAATCACATCACTTTCATCTACTACCGGCCGGATATATTTATTGCTTTGGGCTACTTTAGCAAACGATAACAGGCAATCCAGCCGTCCGGCAAGGTTGGCATTGGTCTGGATGGGTGGAATGTATTCCATGAGGGCCAGTACCAGTTCATTGAATAGCCGGGTTTCCAGTGCTAAAATCTTTTCTTCCGCCCCTAAAATCTTTTCTTCGTACTCTTTCAGCTCTTCAGTGATATACCGTTCCGCATTGACCAGGGTCTGTTTCCGGATCCACTCTGCTGGTACCTTATCTTTATGAGTATTTCTTACTTCGATGTAGTAACCGAATACATTATTGAATGCGATTTTGAGGCTGGGGATACCGGTGCGTTCGCTTTCCCGTTGCTGTACCTGCAACAAATAGTCTTTACCCGAGAAGGCGATGGCCCGCAGATCATCCAGTTCAGCGTTTATCCCTTTATTGACCACATTCCCTTTATGAATCAACAAAGGAGGATCCGGCATAATCTCTTTTTCGATCCGGTCACGTATATCTATACAGGGATTCAGCCGCTCTCCTATTTTTACCAGGCTGGGTTCATCACTATTCAGACAGGCCTCCCGGATAGGTTCAATGGCACGAAGGGCGACTTTTAGCTGCACCATTTCACGGGGAGAAACCCTTCCTACTGCTACCTTGGAGATGATTCGTTCCAGGTCACCGATCAGTGCCAGTTGTTCTTCCAACAACTCTTTCATAGCTGGTTGGCGGAAGAAGTGTTCCACTACATCCTGCCGTTCCCGGATCGGTTTGATCTCTTTGAGTGGGAAAAGAAGCCAGCGGCGCAACATACGGGATCCCATCGGGGAAACTGTTTTATCCAGCACATCGAGCAGGCTGATCCCTCCCTCATTCATGGTACCAATTAGTTCCAGGCTTCGCACGGTGAATTTATCCAGCCGTACATAACGGTCCTCTTCGATTCGTGACAGGGTGGTGATATGGGAAACCTGTGTGTGATGTGTCAGGTCCAGGTAATGAAAGATTGCTCCGGCCGCTATCATACCCAGCTTGAGATGCTCTACCCCAAATCCTTTCAGGTTTTTTGTCTCAAAATGTTTTAATAACCGTTCGTAAGTCGAATCCGGGGTAAATGCCCAGTCCTCCATCTCAAACGTAAAATAACGGCTGCCAAATAGTTCGTCAAACTTCTTCCGGTTTACCCGTTCGATTAGTACCTCTTTGGGAGAGAAATTATTCAACAGCTTATCAATATAGTCTATAGTTCCCTCTGCGGTGAGAAATTCACCGGTGGAGATATCCAATAGAGCAACCCCACAACCATTTTTATGGAAATGAAGAGAAGCCAGAAAATTATTTTCTTTATGATTCAGGATGTTATCGTTGATGGATACCCCGGGAGTTACCAGTTCGGTTACTCCTCTTTTCACCAGTTTTTTGGTCATCTTCGGGTCTTCCAGCTGGTCGCAGATAGCTACCCGTTTACCGGCCCGTACCAGTTTAGGCAGATAGGTGTCCAGCGCATGATGCGGAAAGCCTGCCATTTCAACAAACTGTCCGGGGCCGTTGGCTTTGCGTGTTTGTACAATCCCGACAATCTCCGCACCGATCACGGCATCTTCCCCATACATTTCGTAGAAGTCCCCCACCCTGAATAGTAAAATTGCATCCGGGTGTTTGGCCTTAATATCGAAATATTGTTTCATTAAGGGAGTCTCAGTTATTTGCTTTGCCATGATTGTTTGTCTTTTTTCAAAATACACACAAAGGTAAAGGTTCTTTTTTTTAACGAAATAATTTTAAGAAGGATTAATCTTTAAAATAACAAACACTTTGTTGCAGGTGCAGTATCTTTGTCCTTTCACACAGGAGTTTATCAAATCAGTGAACGGACAAACAGGAAATATAAATGAAACGAA
>JAJQES010000500.1 GCA_021201565.1 Tannerellaceae bacterium | reverse complement strand
CCATTGAAAAGTAAGAAATAAATAACATCCGTTACTCTCACTTATATGGGACTGACGAACTTTGTTATACTACTACTAATAGCTTAATGATACATATATGATAAATGCTTCCTTTTTTAAAAGAGTGGTTGAAAAGCTAGCCAGGATCAAGTATATTAACCGTTGGATTGTTTTTGGGGCTGACCTTTTTCTTAGTTTTATCTCTTCTCTAATAGCTATATCTTTTGTCTTTTTTGTAATGGAGAGTTCATTAACAAGAGACAAATTATACCAGCTGATTGCTCTTTCCATTATTTGTAGTGTTATTAGTTTTGTTATGTTCCGTTCCTATAAACGGATCATACGACATTCCACGTTTATAGAATCGGGCCTATTAGGGGTTGTTTCGTTTATTAAAGTTATTTTAGAGTCAATTATACTGGCTTATTTTCTCCATATTCTCTCTACCCGTGAAATTGTCTTTTTTGCGGCTATTGATGGATTTGTCACTTTCTTCCTTTTTATCACCAGCCGGGTGATGTTAATCATCGCATTTCGTTATATCCGGGATAGTTCCGGACAGGAAAAACAAAACCTGTTGATTTTTGGAACAGGGAGTCGCACAGCTTCTATGTTGAGTGGCTCTATCCATAATTCTTTCCGGAATATTAAGGGAGTATACCGTATTATGGGATGTCTGACCTTTGATCGTCACCAGGGATATCGTTTAAGTGGATACAGAATATATAAAATACAGAATCAGGAGGATTTTAATGAATTAGTAGCTCGTTTACGTATCCGGGCTATTTTATTTCCTGATTACAAAATAGTAAAAGAAGAAAGTGAACGTCTGGTTCGTTATTGTGAGAAGAAAAAGATACGGATGTTTACTTTGCCTTCTGTAGATGAGGTTAAAGAAGGTAAACCTAATCTGTTAGCATTACCGGAAGTTCGGATTGAAGATCTATTAGGACGTTCGGAGATTAAAATCAAGATGAAAGAGATTGCGGAAGCTCTGAAAGGTCAGGTTGTTTTGGTAACAGGAGCAGCAGGATCAATCGGTAGTGAACTTTGCCGGCAACTCTGTACCTTTGGTTTAAAACAGCTTATCCTGTTTGATAGTGCGGAAACTCCTATGCATAATATCCGGTTGGAATTGGAGGAAAAATTTCCGAATGTAGAATTCACTCCTATCATGGGAGATGTCCGTATGCCCACCCGGGTAGAGAGTATTTTCACTCGTTTTTCTCCTAACATTGTCTTCCATGCGGCAGCCTATAAGCATGTGCCATTAATGGAAGAAAATCCCTGCGAAGCTGTTCAGACAAATGTTTTTGGTACCCGTACCGTAGCTGATTTGGCTGTGAAATACAAAGTCTCTAAATTCATCATGGTGTCTACCGATAAAGCAGTGAATCCAACCAATGTGATGGGAGCCTCCAAACGCTTGGCAGAGATTTACGTGCAAAGTTTGAGTATGGCTATCCAGAATGGGAAAAAAGAAGGTGAAACCCGTTTCATTACTACCCGTTTTGGAAATGTATTAGGAAGTAATGGATCTGTAATTCCTCGTTTCCGGGAACAGATCAAAAAAGGAGGACCTATTACAGTAACCCACCCTGAAATTATCCGGTATTTCATGACCATCCCCGAAGCCTGTCGTTTGGTATTAGAGGCAGCTTTTATGGGACAAGGAAATGAAATCTTTGTGTTTGACATGGGTACTCCGGTTAAAATTGTAGATTTGGCCCGTCGAATGATCGAATTAGGAGGTTTAATCCCGGGAGAAGATATCGAAATTAAATATACAGGTCTGCGTCCCGGAGAAAAACTTTTTGAAGAACTATTAGCTCAAAAAGAAAACACACTACCTACCAATAATGAAAAAATATTCCGTGCCCAGGTACGCGAATATGATTATGAAGGAGTCGCAGTTTCGATCCAAAAATTAAGTCAGATTGCTTCTACAGTTGATAAGTTAGGTACTGTTCGGATGATGAAAGAACTGGTACCTGAGTATGTTAGTCAACATTCTGAGTTCCAGGAATTGGATGGGAATAAAAATAAATGTGAGATAGTAGAAGTCATAAATAACCAGGAAACAGCCACAGCTTAAAGTATGAAGGGTATAGTATTAGCGGGGGGAACAGGTACTCGTTTATATCCAATCACAAAGGGAATAAGTAAGCAACTGTTGCCTATTTATGATAAACCGATGATTTACTATCCAATTTCTGTATTAATGTTGGCTGGGATAAGAGAAATTCTAATCATAACTACTCCGGAAGATCAGTCTAATTTTATACGTTTATTAGGAGATGGATCAGACTTTGGAGTATATTTTGAATATGCCATTCAATCTAAGCCAGAAGGTATAGCTCAGGCTTTTATTATTGGAGAAGAGTTTATCGGGAAGGATGCTGTGTGTTTAGTATTAGGAGATAATATTTTTTACGGACAAAGTTTTACAGGCATGTTAAAAGAGGCTGTCCGTATAATAGAAGAAGATAAAGCCACTATTTTCGGATATTGGGTAAATGATCCTGAACGGTATGGGGTTGTTGAGTTTGATGAAGAGAGAACTGTTATAGATATAGAAGAGAAGCCTCAGATCCCAAAGTCTAACTATGCAGTAGTTGGACTCTATTTTTATCCAAATAAAGTCATGCGTATAGCTAAAAATATCAGGCCTTCAGCTCGTGGAGAACTGGAAATTACTGCTATAAATCAAATTTTTCTACAAGAAGAATGTTTAAGAGTTCAGTTGTTAGGACGTGGTTTTGCCTGGTTAGATACAGGCACTCATGACTCGTTGAGTGAAGCTTCAACTTTTATTGAAGTTATAGAGAAGAGACAAGGCTTGAAAGTGGGTTGTTTGGAAGAAATAGCTTATCAGCAGGGTTGGATTGATAGGGAGAAAATGGTGGAAATAGCACAGCAGATGGCGAAGAATGAGTATGGAAAGTATTTGATGAGAATGGTAGAAAGATTTTAAAATTATATTTAGGTATTAAATTGATGAGAAAAATATTAATTACCGGCGGAGCTGGTTTCATAGGTTCCAATCTTTGTGAATCATTATTGAAAAACGGTGATTCTGTAGTCTGTTTAGATAATTTTGCTACAGGCCATATAGAAAATATTCTTCCTTTTGTTTCAGACTATCCTGAACGTTTTAAATTGATCGTAGGTGATATACGCAATCTTGATGATTGTAGGAAAGCGGTAGAGGGTGTGGATTATGTTTTACATGAAGCTGCTTTAGGGTCTGTTCCCCGGTCTATCAAAGACCCGATAACCAGTAATGACGTAAATGTGAGTGGTTTTCTCAATATGTTGGTAGCCACCAGGGATGCGAATGTAAAACGATTTGTTTATGCGGCAAGTTCATCTACGTATGGTGATTCCTCATCACTTCCCAAAGTGGAGGATATAATAGGAAAACCTCTTTCCCCTTATGCCGTTACAAAGTATGTAAATGAATTGTATGCAGATGTATTTTCTCGTACTTATGGAATGGAATGTATCGGACTACGTTATTTTAATGTTTTTGGCCGCAGGCAAGATCCGAATGGTGCGTATGCGGCGGTTATTCCCTTGTTTGTGAAACAACTGATGAATCATCAATCGCCTATCATCAATGGTGACGGAGAATATTCCCGTGATTTTACTTATATAGATAATGTGGTGCAGATGAATATGCTGGCTTTAGAGGCTTCTGCTGAAGCCGTAAATCAGGTCTACAATACAGCATATGGTGAACGGACCACACTAAATATGTTGGTTGAGTATCTGAAAGAGTTTCTGGGCAAATTCGATCCGGCGATTAAAGAAGTAGAAGTGATTCACGGGCCGAATCGGGTAGGAGATATTCCTCACTCCTTAGCTAATATAGACAAGGCAAAAAGATTATTAAACTACAATCCACAATATACGATGCGAGAAGGGCTTAGAGAAGCTGTAGATTGGTATTGGAATAATTTAAAGTAAAATGAAAGATATAAAAATTGCAGTAATAGGATTAGGCTATGTCGGTCTTCCCTTAGCCAGACTTTTTTCAACTAAGTATAAAACCATTGGGTTTGACATCAATCAGTCTCGTGTAAATGAATTAATGAGTGGTGTGGATTCAACACTTGAAGTTGAGAATGAGATCCTAAAAGAGGCGATTGACAAACATGGATTCGTTTGTTCTTATAATATAGATAACATAAAAGATTGCAATATCTATATTATCACTGTCCCTACTCCGGTAGATGGGAATAATAATCCAGATCTTACTCCTTTAGTGAAAGCGAGTGAGACGGTAGGTAGAGTAATAGATAAAGGAGATATCGTTATTTACGAATCAACTGTTTATCCCGGAGCAACAGAAGAGGGTTGTATCCCTGTGGTTGAAAGAATCTCCGGAATGAAATACAATGAAGATTTCTTTGCGGGTTATAGTCCGGAGCGTATTAATCCGGGAGACAAAGAACATACAGTAGAGAAGATTAAGAAAGTAACGTCTGGTTCTACACCTGAGATTGGTAAGATCGTTAATGAACTTTATGCTTCTGTAATTACGGCCGGAACGCATTTAGCTCCGACAATAAAAGTAGCTGAGGCTGCTAAAGTAATAGAAAACTCTCAACGTGATATTAATATTGCTTTTGTGAATGAACTTTCCAAAATATTCAATCGCATGGGCATTGACACTCAGGACGTACTTGATGCAGCTGGCACAAAATGGAACTTTCTTCCATTTAAGCCTGGTTTAGTAGGTGGTCACTGTATCGGTGTAGATCCTTATTATTTAGCGCAACGGGCACAGCAATTTGGATATCATCCTGAAATTATTTTGGCCGGACGTAGGTTGAATGATGGCATGGGAGAGTATGTGGCCAATGAAGTTATCAAACTTATGCTTAAAAAAGGTATTCAAGTGTTGAATTCTAATATTTTAATATTGGGATTTACATTCAAAGAAAACTGTCCCGATATTCGGAATACGAAAGTAATTGATATCGTAAAAGCATTACAAGGATACAATTTGAATATCACAATCTACGATCCTTGGGCTAATCCCGCTGAAGTGAAGCACGAGTATGATATTGAAGTTACAAATGAATTACCACAGGAAAAGTTTGATGCGGCTGTATTGGCTGTGGCGCATAATGAATTAAAGGCATTTGATATCTTTTCTCTTGTAAAGAAAAACAGAGTTGTTTATGATGTGAAAGGTATTTTGGATTGTTCTTTAGTAGATGGACGGCTTTAATTTCCTAATTCCTTGATCTTATTGCTCCAATTACAAAAATAATCTGTGAGCATGGCTGCTTAATCGTAATAATAAATCATTTTTTAATGAATAAAGATAATTCAGGAAAACATCTTAAAAAGGGAGTAATATGGACATTATTTAATCGTATGTCGGTACTTGCAATGCAATTTATAGCAATGATTGTTCTTGCAAGATTTCTTTCCCCTGCTGACTTTGCAGTAGTAGGTATAGCAATGTTTTTCATTTCAATATCACAAACCCTGCTTGAGTCTGGCATGGGAGGAGCATTGTTGAGAAAACAAGACGTAGAAGATGTAGATTATTCGACTCTATTTATCTATAATATGGGAGTAGGAATAACAATGTATTTGTTACTGTTAATCCTTGCAAAACCAATAGCCACATTTTATAACAATGAAGAGCTGGCATTAATAATAAATATTATTGGGCTTTCGATAATAGCAAGTGCTTTTGGTAAAATCCAATATGTTATTCTGCTCCGAGAACTTAAATTCAGGCAAATCGCAACTATCGCAATAATATCAAGTTCTATATCACTGCTTATTGCTGTAATAATGGCCATTAAAGGATATGGTGTCTGGGCTTTGGTGATGCAAAACCTGACAAATTTTACACTAATCACTCTGTTACAGTTTATATACAATAGGTATTTTCCACGGTTAAGGTTCTCCATACGTTCTTTTAAGGAACAATGGGATTTTGGGAGTTATTTGTTTTATTCCCATTTACTGGATACAACATATCAAAATGTTTTTTTATTGATTTTCCCAAAAATATCATCCCTTAGTTTTTCAGGTTTATTTACGCAAGCAAATAAAATTCAACGTTTACCATTGAGTTTACTTAATTCTATGACTCATGTAGGAGTTTTCCCAGTATTGGCTAAAATTGATAATGAAAAGCTATTTATGGAAACGAGTAAAGCATTTACAAGGAGGGCTTATATTGTTTCTTTTGCGGTATTATTTGCTATTTCGGTTTTTTCGGAACAATCTATAGTTATACTCTTGGGATCCAAATGGATTGATGCAGCTCCTATATTATCTATAC
>JAJQES010000236.1 GCA_021201565.1 Tannerellaceae bacterium | reverse complement strand
GAAGCGATCAGATCAGCAACCGCTTCGGCCTGGCTCAGGTCCATCTTCCCATTCAGGAAGGCCCGCTGGGTGAATTCGCCCGGTAAGGCGGTACGGGCTCCCTGCCGGATCAACACCTGCATGAGTTGTTGCTGGATATAGAGAGAACCATGGCAGGAAATCTCGACTGTATCCTCACCTGTAAAAGAGTGAGGACCCCGGAAAAGAGCCACCATGACCTCATCAATGACCTCTCCGTCCTCCCGGATCGTTCCATAATGCAGGGTATAAGCAGGCTGGCCGGCCAATGTTTTTCCTTCTTTACGGGATTGAAACACTGCATCAGTCATCCGGACCGCTTCCGGTCCGGAAATCCGTATCACCGCGATCCCTCCCGTACCCGGGGCCGTCGAAACCGCACAAATTGTATCGTTCATTTTTTTAGTAGTTAGTAGTTAGTAGTTAGTAGTTAGTAGATTTGATTATATAAACCATTCTAACTATAGATTACTTCCTACTTATGTTGACTCATTTATCTGACAGTTGACATTAGTTGTCCGGAAGTACCTCTTCTACTAAACGAATAAGGCGAGTGTACTTCCAACTATTAACTCCCAACTCCTTTTAGTCACCTATTGGTGGCTACACTTTTATTAATTCATACTCCCTCACTCCGATCCCGATCTTTTCAGCATGTTCCAGGCCGGCCTGCCAGTTGGTATCGGGATGGATCAGGCAGAATTTATCTTCTCCCTCCAGATGGATATGGGGATGCGGATGCACATCGCGGACACGGTTGTTCTCCAGTACCGGAGCGGCTGTCACCAGATCGGCACAGGCCTGGTCCAGTGCTACCGGATCAAAAGAGGCAGCGATCCCCAGATCAGGAACAATGGCCGCGTCGTTATGGTTCCAGCAATCGCACTCAGGTGAAACATTCATAATAAAGCTGATATGGAAATGGGGTTTATCCAATAAAACCGCTTTGGTATATTCCGCGATTTTATAGTTCAACCGTTCGGAGGTATCCGAATCTCCCATCACGACAGCACTGTATTGACAAAGCGCCACACATTGGCCACACCCGACACATTTGTCGTAATCAATTACAGCGATTTTGTTTGTATCCAGATGAATGGCATCGTGGGCACAATACTTTTCACAGATACGGCAACTGACGCACTGGTCTCTTTCGACTACCGGTTGAGAAGCGGAGTGAAGTTCCAGTTTTCCCCCGACACTGGCACATCCCATGCCCAGATTCTTTAATGCGCCGCCAAAACCGGATTGTTCGTGTCCTTTGAAATGATTCATAGAGATCACAATATCGGCGTCAGCGACAGCGGTACCGATTTTGGGAGCTTTACAATATTCTCCATTCACAGGGATCTCTTTGTAATCGGTTCCTTTCAGGCCATCAGCAATGATGACATCACATTTAGCGGAAATAGGGTTAAAACCGTTCTCCATTGCACTCTGCAAATGATCAACCGCATTGGAACGCCGGCCGGAATAAAGCGTGTTAGCATCGGTCAGGAAAGGTTTTGCTCCCATACTACGCAACAAAGTTGCCATACGGGCAGCATAATTGGGACGGATATAGGCCAGGTTCCCGGGCTCACCGAAATGGATCTTGATCGCTACAAACTGATCCTTGAAATCAATATTCGCGATCCCGGCACGTTTGACTAACCGTTCCAGTTTATCAAGCAGATTACTGGATGGGTTGGTACGCAGGTTGGTAAAATAAACTTCTGATCTATTCATTTTTTTCTTTTTCTGGTCAGCAAAGGTATATAAATTCCTACTTTTGCAGAAATATAAATGGAAGAGTTATGTTACTGGAAAGCATGCAAAAAAGAAAAACGATCCGCCAATATACGGATCAGGATATTCCCGATACACTTTTATATGAATTGCTGGAAATTGCTACCCGGGCATCTAATACCGGCAACATGCAACTCTACAGCGTGGTAGTCACACGGGAGGCGGAGAAAAAAGCGGAACTGGCCCCGGCACACTTTAACCAGCCGATGGTAAAGAACGCCCCTGTGGTCCTCACCTTCTGCGCGGATGCGAACCGGTTTGTGAAATGGGCAAAACAAAGAAAGGCGGAACCGGGATTTGATAACTTCCAGACGTTTATTGCTGCCATGATTGACTCTATGCTTTTTGCACAGGCGTTTTGTACAGCTGCAGAAGAGAAAGGGCTGGGTATTTGTTATCTGGGTACAACGACTTACAATGCGGAACCTATTATTAACACGCTTGCCCTCCCCCATTTGGTGGTGCCTATCACAACGGTAACGGTAGGATATCCGGCGCAGGATCCGGAACAACCGGAACGGTTGCCTTTGGCGGCGGTCCTTCATACAGAAACGTATCAAGAGTATACACCGGAGGCCATTGACCGTCTTTACCAGGCGAAAGAGGAGTTGGAAGCAAACCAAAAATATGTTGCTGAAAACAATAAAGAGACCCTGGCACAGGTGTTTACGGATATCCGTTATACGAAAAAGAATAATGAATACTTCTCGGAGACATTCCTGAAGGTACTGGAGAAACAAGGGTTTCTGTCAATTGATAATGGACAATTGACAATGGACAATTAGACTTATCAATTGTTTATTATCTGAATGTTTTTGTAGCCGATAAAGAGTCCGGATTCGATTACGCCGGGAATAGCTTTGAGGCTTTTTTCCAGATGAAGTGGGATTTCCTGAAACCGGACATCGAGAATCAGGTTCCCGTTTTCTGTTATAACCGGACCGTCTTTTCCCTGGGCGGTCCTTATTTGTATAGAAACCGGATTATAGGTATACAGGACCTTTTCAACATACGATAAGGCCATGGGAAATACTTCGACCGGAACCGGAACGGTTTGTCCTAACTGTTCCACCTGTTTGCTTTTGTCTGCCAGAATAAATACGACAGGGCTATTACAAATCAACAGTTTTTCCCTAAACATGGCTCCCCCCCGTCCTTTGATCAGGTTGTGCGCCGGGTCGACCTCATCAGTTCCGTCAAACGACCAATCGGGAGTATACTCGCTGAGCGTAGTCACCGGAAGTCCTAACTGATTACAGAATAAAGTAATCTCGAAGGAGGTCGGAATCATCAGGACGCGCAAATGTTCCGCATGCACACGACGGGCGACAGCCTGTAACGCAACAAAGGAGGTAGAACCGGAACCGGCCCCGATGACCTCTCCATCCCGTACCTTTGAGGCTATGGAGGCAGCTATTTTTTCTTTTATGTCCCGGTGCCGGATCTCTTCTTTCCATGTCCATTCCCGGATCAGACGGCTTTGATTTTTCATTTGCATCGCGTTTTAGATGATCCGAATATAAACAAAATAAAGGAATAGTAAGTTGGATGCATAGGCTAAACTTAACCCTTCATCAAACTGTTACTTGTGAAATAACATCACAATCGTAAAAAAATGATTCTTATTATCGCTTTTCTAATCACGATCATCGGGATAAATGCTGATATTATTATGTACAGGTTTATCCGGACCTTATCCAATTTTGATAACAAAATATTCCTGGTCTTTAGTGTGATTTCTATCGTTTATTCGCTGGGGTTTCTGATCGTTTACGGGTTTAACCTGATGTATTTCCACAATATGCGTTGGGGGGTTTTCCTGTTCCTGCTATTTAACATTCCCAAGTTGCTCTTTCTGATCTACTGGCTGATCATCATATTTCCCTTTTCACGACACCTGAAAAGCCAGTATGAGTTGAATATGATTATTGGAGTGGGTATCGCAGGGATCACGATGGTATTGATCATTTATGGAGCGGCTGTGGGACGGACCCGGCTCACAGTAAAAGAGGAGACGATTGCTTTTCAAAGACTTCCGGACAGTTTTGACGGACTACGGATCTTACAATTCTCAGACTTTCATCTGGGAAGTTTTGGAAAAAGTACCCGTTTTGTGAAGAATGTAGTAAAGAAAATCAATGAACTGAAGCCTGACATTGTCTTTTTCACCGGGGATCTGGTGAATGACCGGAGTGTAGAAGTGGATCCATTCCTGGATATTTTGTCGGGTATTGAAGCTCCTTATGGGGTTTATTCCGTATTAGGGAACCATGATTATGGAGATTATTATGACTGGAACCATCCGGAGGAAAAAGAGAGGAATTTCCAACGTTTGATGGAAATTGAAGGGAACTGGGGATGGGTGCTTCTGAATAATGAGCATCGCTATCTGCACCGGGGAACCGATACCATTGTAATTGTGGGAGTTGAAAACTGGGGAGAACCACCTTTTCAGCAATACGGAGACCTGGATATGGCATATTCTGCGGTCAATGATGATCTGTTCGCTATCCTCCTCAGCCATGATCCTCACCACTGGCGGGAAGTGGTACTACCCACCTCCGGAATTGATCTGACTTTATCCGGACATACACACGCTTTCCAGCTACGTTTCGGAAATTTGTCTCCCGCAGCTATCCGGTACCATGAATGGGCCGGCCTGTATAAACAGGAATATTACGGACAATATCTATACGTAAACCAGGGAGTAGGAAACACTTTCTATCCGATGCGTATCGGGGCCTTCCCGGAATTAACGGTACTGACATTAAGAACCCTGAAAGAACAGCCTGAGGAATAATCCGGATTATTTTTCAAAACTAAAATTTGTTTCTGCCTCTGCGAAAAGAGGAGCGGTCTGATCTTTTGGAGATAGGATCAATGCATCTTCTGCCTGCAACTGCCAGTCAATCGCTAAAAAAGGATCATCAAAACGAATGGTACGTTCAAAAGCAGGCATATATGGGTTATACACTTTATAGGTAAAAACGGCCGTTTCACTTAATACCCGGAATCCATGGGCGCACCCTTTGGGTATAAAGATCTGTTTTTTATTATCCGCAGATAATTCTTCCGTTAAAGCTTTTCCATAGGTTGGAGAACCAGTACGCAAATCCACCACCACATCCAGCACACTCCCACAAATTACCCGTACCAACTTTGCCTGTGCCCAGGGCTCCAGTTGATAATGTAATCCCCGGATTACATTCCCGGATGAAGAAGATTCATTTTCCTGAATAAATCGGATATTCCCTACCTGTTGACAGAATTCTTCTGCTTTAAACGCTTCCATAAAATACCCACGTGTGTCATAAAACACTGTAGGCTCTATGATATATACTCCTGATAATATGGTTTTATGATATTTCATTCATCCTATCTGTCTTTTCAATTTTATGATCACCGGTCTTTATACATCCTATCATAATACTTCGTATATTCTCCTCCGGTAATATCTTCCACCCATTTCTGATGATCCAGGTACCAGTAAATTGTTTTCACAATGCCTTTTTCAAACGGAGTTTCAGGTAGCCATCCCAGCTCATTTGATATTTTGGTTGGGTCAATTGCGTACCGTTGGTCATGTCCCAGGCGATCTTTTACAAAAGTGATCAGATCGTCATTGATCCAGTCAACCGAAATTTCACCATTCGCATTTATCTCACGCTTTTTCAATATCTGCCGGTATTGAGGTTGTTCCTCCATAATACGACGGATTGTTGCTATAGTCAACTTTACAATTTCAATATTTTGCTTTTCATTATGTCCACCTACATTATAGACTTCTCCATCACGTCCTTTCCTTACTACCAGATCAATGGCTTGACAATGATCATCTACATATAACCAGTCACGGACATTGGTTCCATCCCCATACACAGGAAGCGATTTTCCTTCCAGGATATTTTTAATAATAAGAGGAATAAGCTTTTCCGGAAAATGATATGGTCCGTAATTATTGGAACAACGAGTAATGGTAACCGGCATTTTATATGTATCCGAATAAGCCTTTACAATCATATCGGCACTGGCTTTGGAAGCGCTGTATGGACTACGCGGATCCAATGGAGTTTCTTCCGTAAAATAACCTTCCGCTCCCAGACTACCATACACTTCATCAGTAGAGACCTGATGGAAACGTACACCGGATTTCCATACCGGATATCCCTGTTTATCGTTGCCAATCACCCATGCCCTCCGGGCAGTATCGAGAAGGTTTTGTGTTCCCAGAATATTGGTTTGTAAAAAGAGTTGAGGATTTTCAATGCTACGATCCACATGGCTCTCCGCGGCAAAGTTAATTACATAATCAAACGAATAGGCAGCAAAAATTTTATCTGTCAATTCCCTGTCCCCAATGTCTCCTTTTATAAAAAAACATCTTTCTTCATCTATATCCCCGGCAATCGTACCATAGTTACCTGCATAGGTGAGTAGATCCAACACAATAAGACGGATATTCTGATGCGTACGCAACATATACTTAATAAAATTTGCTCCAATAAAACCTGCTGCTCCTGTTACCAAATATGTTTTCATAGGAATGTATAATACTACAAAGATGCTAAAAAGAAAAGAGGACACAAAAAAACTCCTGAAATT
>JAJQES010000290.1 GCA_021201565.1 Tannerellaceae bacterium | reverse complement strand
GTTAAACATTGTGGATGACGATGTGGAAGTAGAACAAATTGAGATTTTATCAACTGAAGATGATCAGAGTAGTGCACAGGTAGAGGCCTATATTCCCCCGGCAGTAGTAGAGGATGAAGAAGAATCATCTACCCATATTTTCACTGTCGTAGAAGAAATGCCGGAATTCCCGGGAGGTGATGCGGAAATGCTTAAATTCGTCAGCCGTAATATCCGCTATCCGGTGATCGCACAGGAAAACGGTATTCAGGGACGTGTTGTTTGTACATTTACTGTAAACCAGGACGGTAGTGTTGTAGATGCAGAAGTTTTACGCGGTATTGACCCGTCATTGGATAAAGAAGCATTACGTGTGATCGGAACTATGCCTAAATGGAAACCCGGTAAACAGAGAGGTAAAGCCGTACGCGTACGTTATACTTTACCTGTAGTATTCAGATTGCAGTAAAATAAAACGAATATAGTTTGAAAAAGGCTATCCGTAAAAGGATAGCCTTTTTTATATCCCCATTCTTTATTTTCAGGATTAACCGTTAAAAGAAGTAAATCACACACATTTCCTACTTTACGTTTATGGAATTTGAATCCGTAAAGGAATCACTTAAATATAAAAGATCTTTTCATGTACATGTACTTTAGAGTTTAAGTAATAATTCAATAAAGAGAAAAAGTATGGAAGTAAAAAAATCAACAAAAGCGAATCTGGAAAAAGGGAAACCCCTTAGTATCCTAATGGGATTAGTTGTTGCCCTTTCCTTTTTATTTGTAAGTTTTGAATGGGGAACGAAAGATATACAGGTTGCCGAATTCAACGGAGTACCTGACATTATCGCCGAGGAAGAAATTGAGATTACTATTCCGGAAGATACACCTCCTCCGCCTCCACCTCCACCCGCCCCACAGGTAATAGAAATGTTTAATGAAGTGGACGACAACACAGAGGTTGAAAATATAGATTTCACTTCTGAAGATAATCTCTCCATCTCACAGGAGGAAATTTTCACACCTCCTGTTATTGATAACAGGGAAGAAGAAGCAGACGATAATTTTATTTTCCAGGTAGTAGAAGAAATGCCGGAATTCCCGGGAGGAGACAGTGAAATGTTACGGTTCATCAGCAGAGCGATCAGGTATCCGGCCATTGCACAGGATAATGGTATTCAGGGACGGGTTACCTGTACTTTTACAATTAATCAGGATGGCAGTGTTGTAGACGCAGAAGTGCTCAGGGGAGTAGATCCATCTCTCGACAGAGAGGCCCTGAGGGTAATAGGGACTATGCCAAAATGGAAACCAGGATATCAAAGAGGTAAAGCTGTAAAAGTTAAATATACTCTTCCAATTACATTCCGGTTAAAAAACTAATTACTAAAATGAGGGAAATAATGAAAAAGGCTGCTACTATTAGCAGTCTTTTTTATAGTTTTGTATTCAAAATAAATGGGATGTACACATTAGAAGAGATATCAGATAGAATTGAGAAAGAAATCCGTAATATGGATTTCCCTTATTCTCCTCAAACACTCTATACTCCAATTGAATATATTCTCTCACTGGGAGGTAAAAGAATCCGTCCGTCTCTGGCACTGATGGGGTGCAACATTTTTACTGATGATATCCAACCTTCCATACAGCCTGCACTTGCATTGGAAGTCTTCCACAACTTCACATTATTACATGATGATCTAATGGACCAGGCAGATAAAAGAAGAGGCAAACCCACTGTTCACATTAAGTGGAATCCCAATACTGCGATTTTATCCGGAGATGCGATGTTAATTGTGGCTTACCGGCTGATCACTGAAATTCCTGGTAAACAAACAGAACTGTTTATCCGTTTATTTTCTGATATGGCACTGGAAATCTGTGGCGGACAACAATACGATATGGAATTTGAAACCCGGATAGATGTAACAGAAAAAGAATATCTCCATATGATCCGTTTAAAAACTGCGGTACTTTTAGGAACATCTTTAAAACTGGGAGCATTAAGTGGAAATGCTTCGGTAGAGCAAGCAGATCTTTTATATGAATATGGGATTAACATTGGATTAGCCTTCCAGTTAAAAGATGATTTATTGGATACGTATGGTGATAGTGCAACATTTGGTAAAAATATTGGTGGTGATATCCTTTGTAATAAAAAAACATATCTTCTGATCAACGCATTACGCCTGGCATCTCCTGAACAGAAAAAACAGTTATATGATTGGATACAGAAAGACACGTTTGATCCTCAGGAAAAGATCCGGGCTGTAAAAGAGATATATGACCAACTGAATATTAAACAACTTTGTGAAGAGAAGATTGATGCTTATTATACACAGGCACAACAAATCCTTCTTTCAGACAATCTACCGCAAGACCGTTTACAAGTCCTGAAAGAGGTAAGTAATAATTTAATGTTCAGAGAATCCTGAAAATGCACTTAATTGACACGCATAGCCATATATATTTGGAAGATTTTTCCGAGGATGTAGAGGAAGTCATTTCTTCTGCCCGGCAAAAAAACATCAGTCATATCATTCTTCCGAATGTAGATACTAACACAATCGTTCCCCTGTTTGAACTGGCTGGAAAACATTCCGGTTATTTGTTTCCTTTATTGGGTTTACATCCAACCAGTATATCTGCGAATTACAAAGAAGATCTTCTAAAAATCGAACAACAGATCAGCCGGAACAAAATCTACGGAATCGGAGAAATTGGTATAGATCTCTATTGGGATAAAACATATAAAAAGGAACAGATCTTTGTTTTTGAAGAACAACTACGTTGGAGCAAAGCACTTCAATTACCTGTTTCCATTCATACCCGGGAAGCATTTCCGGAAGTAATTGAAAGTATTTACAAAGTAGGACCCGAAGGTTTAAAAGGTGTCTTTCATAGTTTTACAGGCACACTGGAAGAATTAAAAGAAGTACAAAAGTTAGATGGATTTCTTATAGGAATAAACGGGGTGATCACATTCAAAAATTCAAACCTGGCTGCCGTATTACAACATACGACCCTGGATAAAATCGTACTGGAAACCGATGCCCCTTATTTAGCTCCCGTACCTTATCGTGGAAAAAGAAATGAGCCGGCCTATATGTGGAACACTGCAAAAAAAGTAGCAGAAACCTTCCATAAAGAGGTAGAGGAAATTGCTGAAATCACCAGTAAAAATGCTTCAAAACTCTTTTCACTTCCACAAACGGGTTAATTATTCTTTATATTTTACGGAAGTGAGAAATTTCTGTTTACTATATGGTGGTTTTATCAAGCAAAAACTTTAGATTTGTACTGTAAAAGATTTGGATTTGGGATTTTTTTCGTATTTTGCGCTCGTTTTATGGGAGACAGTGCCTGATATATTTGGAGAGATGCTCGAGTGGCTGAAGAGGCACGCCTGGAAAGCGTGTATACGCCTAAAGCGTATCGCGGGTTCGAATCCCGCTCTCTCCGCATAGAACATACCATGAACATTAGTAACAAAAAAATAAAAACAAATAAAGAATTATTAATCTTAAAAATTAAACACACAATGAAAAAGTTATTTGCAAAGGCATTCTTGGGTTTGTGCGCCCTTGGAACTTCTACTGTAGCATTTGCTCAGGACGTTGCTGCTGATGAAGGTATTCATCACGCTTTAAAAACCAAATTTATCGAAGGTGACGCTCAGTTCATGAGTTTGGTTGCCATCGCTTTGATCCTTGGTTTGGCATTCTGTCTTGAAAGAATTATTTATCTGAATCTTGCAGAAACTAATACTGATAAATTATTAAAAGGTATTGAAGATGCATTGGATAAAGGTGACGTAGAAGCAGCAAAAGCTATTGCACGTGATACAAGAGGTCCTATTGCTTCTATCGCTTACCAGGGTTTAATGAGAATTGACCAGGGTATTGATGTTGTTGAAAAATCTATTATCTCTTACGGTGGTGTACAGGGTGGTCTTTTGGAAAAGAACCTGTCATGGATTACATTGTTTATTGCAATGGCACCTTCTTTAGGATTCCTTGGTACAGTAATTGGTATGATTATGGCGTTCGATAAAATCGAACAGGTTGGTGATATCAGTCCGACAGTAGTTGCCGGTGGTATGAAAGTGGCTTTGATTACAACAGTAGGGGGGCTTATCGTTGCTCTGATTCTTCAGGTATTCTACAACTATCTGTTAAGTAAACTGGAAGCTCTTTTGAACCAGATGGAAGATGCATCTATTACATTGATTGATATTGTTATTAAATACAACCTTAAGCATAATAAATAATTAAGCTATGGCCGTAACTAAAATTAGAAAAATATCCAGTTGGACTCTGCTGATTAGCGCTGTAATTACAGTGGTAATCCTGGCAATGTTCTACTTTGGAGGTGTAGTGGTGGAAGGCGCTGACATGCCTGAGCCAGTCTATACCAACCTCTTGCTGAACTGGGCATATATCATCTTTGGATTAACAGCCCTCAGTACACTGGTATTTGCTATATGGCAGTTGATCATTGCATTTAAAAGTGATGCAAAAAGTGCTCTGTTAGGAGTTGGAGCAATTGTTTTATTTGGTCTTCTTTTGTTAGCAACTTACTCAATGGGTGATGGAACTCTTTTAAACAATCTGAATGCTGATTCGCAAGAGTTTAATACACCTACATGGTTAAAAGTAACTGATATGTGGCTTTATTCTACATATGTATTAGTTATTTTAATTGTTTTGGCAGTAATTGCAGGTTCTGTAAAAAAAGTACTTAACAAGTAATAATCGAAGTAAAGCGAAAAAGATATGGGAAAAAGAAAGACACCGGGTATTAATGGTTCTTCATCTGCCGATATCGCTTTCATGTTGCTGATATTCTTCCTTATTACCACTTCAATGGATACAGATAAAGGATTGGCAAGACGTTTGCCTCCACCTGTAGACAAAGAGACGGAAAAACCAATCGTGGATATTAAAAAGAGAAACCTGATGACCGTGTTGATCAACACACAAAACCAGATTCTCTGCGATGGTGAATATATTGAATTAAGTCAACTGAGAGTAAAGGTTAAGGAGTTTGTCGAAAATGCATATAACGATGAAAATAAACCAGAAAGAGTTGAAGAAGATATAGATCTCTTCGGCAAAATGATGGTTACTAAACATCACGTTATTTCATTGATGAACGACCGGGGAACTGAATACCAGGCATATATTGATGTGCAAAATGAATTGGCAAAGGCTTATAATGAGCTGAGAGATGATGTCTCAAGGAAAAAATTCAACAAGTTATTTGAAGAATTGGATGAACGGCAACAAAAAGCTGTTATGCAAATTTATCCCCAAAAGATATCAGAGGCTGAACCTAAAAATTATGGAGGACGATAAGCATGGGAAAGTTTAGTAAAGCAGGCGGACGTGAAATGCCTGAATTGAATACATCATCTTTACCTGACCTGGTGTTTGCGTTTTTGTTCTTCATCATGATGGTAACAACTATGCGTGAAGTTACACTGAAAGTGGTTTTTAAATCTCCACAGGCAACAGAGTTGCAGAAACTGGAAAAGAAATCATTAGTAACTTTCATCTACATTGGACAGCCTGTGCAGGAATTCAGATCAAAAATGGGTACGGAAACCCGTCTCCAATTAAATGATCAGTTTGCTGAAATCTCTGAAATTCAGGATTACATTGCACAGGAAAAATCAAGTATGAAAGAAGAAGATCAACCATTTATGACAGTTTCGATCAAAGCGGATCAGGAAACGAAAATGGGTATTATCACAGATGTAAAACAAGCATTACGTGAGGCATACGCACTTAAAATAAGTTATTCTGCCACTCAGGCTGCTGCCAGATAAAAAACGATCTTTATATAACAAGAAAGAAGCTGCTTTTTAATAAAGCAGCTTCTTTTTATATATGTAAATAGATCTCTATTTTACCCCGTAAACTTTCCGGTATAAAGTATCCCGCACCTTCTCAAAGTTCGATATCAAATCATATCCGTCACTACTCATCAGGCGTAATTCCAGCGAAGGTAATTCCCCCTGATAAGGCGGCTGTATATATATGTGATCATCCAGTACAAACCCCATACGTTCATAGAAAGCAATCCTTCGCCTTGAAAGATCATCAGCAGGCAATTCCACCTCTAATACGATGGGCCGGGCTAAAATCCCTTTAATCAACTTCAGGGTCTTTCCTCCAATCCCTCCGCTTCTGGCTGCAGAATCAATAGCAAAATGTTCCACATAGGCAAAATCCGGAAAATCCCATACACTAATAAAACCGGCATATTGATTACCCTTCTCTACCACATACATTTTGAAACACTCCTCTTTATCAATCAAATCCCGGACCATAAAAAAGGGGCGCCGTTCTTCTTCCGGAAATGATTCAAGATACGTACGCTCTATCTGATTCAACAAAAAATCATCTCCACTTCCAATCTGTTTGACATTTATTTTTTCCATATATCATTCAAT
>JAJQES010000047.1 GCA_021201565.1 Tannerellaceae bacterium | reverse complement strand
AGATGGAGGTGCAGCCCGTAATAACCTGTTGATGCAGTTCCAGGCAAATCTTTTAAGCCAAACAGTTATTCGTCCTCAAACTACTGAAACGACGGCACTTGGAGCCGCCTATCTGGCAGGTCTCGCAGTAGGCTTTTGGGAAAATATTGATGAAATTGAAAAACAATGGAGCATAGAAACCTGTTTTACACCTGACAAGACTGTGGACATGCACCTGGCTAAAAAGAAATGGGCGGATGCCATTTACAGATCAAAGTCTTGGATTAAATAATTAAGTAACAAATGTCACACCTTAAAAAACTGCTATGTCATGGGAACTGATATCTTATTTGAGTTCATAGGAACAGCAATTCTTATTCTTTTCGGTGCAGGTGTCTGCGCTAATGTCAATCTGACAAAAACGTTAGGGCATAAATCCGGTTGGATTGTAATCACTTTTGGCTGGGGATTCGCAGTCTTTGTCGCAGCATTTATTTCCGGACCTTTCTCCGGAGCACATCTGAATCCGGCTGTAACAGTTGGTTTGGCGATTGCCGGTACTTTTTCCGGAAGTATCGCAGGGTATATCATTGCGCAGTTACTCGGAGCGATCCTGGGTGCTACGCTGGTCTTTATCATGTATAAACCACATTTTGATGAAGAGCCGGATCCTGCGGCCAAGCTCGGAACATTTGCTACAGGACCAGCCATTAAATCATGGTTTAGTAATTTTATGAGTGAGTTCCTCGGAACCTTTATGCTGATATTTGGTATTCTGTATGCCGCCGGTGCGGAAATTGCAGGACCTCTTCCGGTGGGTTTGCTGATCGTTGCCATCGGTATGTCCCTGGGAGGTACTACCGGATATGCTATCAATCCCGCCCGTGACCTGGGCCCCCGTATTGCCCATGCTATTCTCCCGATTAAAGGCAAAGGCAGTAGCAACTGGTGGTATGCCTGGTTACCGGTTGTAGCCCCTCTGTGTGGAGGTATAGTTGCTGCTTTACTCTACAATGCTTTACAATAAAGATAGATTTATACCTTAATTATTTTTTATATGAAAAGTTTAAAAAAGGCTGTTTGCGTAATAGCCTGCATACTTCTTGCGCATAATTCATCCGCACAGGGCATTATAATGCCTCCACAGGATACTCCAAATGATTATTCTACACCATTGGATCTGCCTGTTGATTTTTCACTCCAGATAAAGAATATGCACCTTTGGCGTGGTATTCAGGTAACTAACAGTGCATTAACTGCAGTAGACCTGGGGTATCGGACAAGAGATAAAAGCTTCGGTTTCGGAGTATGGGGAGGAGCCAGTTTTGATGGTAAATTCAAAGAGTTTGATTATTATATCTCTTATTCTAAGAGTGGGTTTACAATCGCTTTATGGGATATCTACAATTTCTCTCCCGGAGCCACTTATAATAATCATCAGGTCTTTAATTATAAGGCTCATCAAACCGGACACTTTGTGGATTTAAGTATCGGTTACCGTTTTCAGGGAAATGTGCCGTTAGGACTTAGTTGGGCAACTATTATTCATGGCCGTGACCGGGGATCTGAAAATGCGAAAAATCTCTATTCCACCTATGTTTCTGCGGATTATCCGGTAATGAGACATCAATGGGTCAACCTCGATTTTGGTCTGGCAGCAGCTTTTGCTCTGGATAAAGAGGGAGGAACGAGTGCAAATTTCTACGGGCACAAAGCAGGGATTGTAAACATAAATGTAACCGCTTCCAAAAGAGTAAAGATCGGTAATTTTGTATTGCCTGTTTCAGCCATGGTCATGTGGAATCCGGTTGAAAATAATGCGAATCTGCAGTTAGCTCTGGATATTTTTTAAGGGAAGAAAAAGTAGTTGAGTAGTCGGCACTGATAGTCAAACGAGTTAAGGAATATACATATTAGAAGATCCCGGTTTTCTTCAAAAGAAACCGGGATTTTTTTTGTTTTATCCTACTAAAGATCGTAGGGATGGATGACTCCTAAGGAGCAAAGCGACTGATGACACCAGTGAGTCTGGGAATGCCGGCTTCTTATTATTAAAAAGTTTCGTTTTTCTTATTAAAAAGTTTCGTTTTTATTTTGCAGTCTTTTGTTTTATTGTTTTCTTTGTATAGAGAGAACAAAATCTATCCAGATATGCAAAATCATGAACCCAATAAAGTATACGATGTAATCATTGTCGGAGGCGGTGCTACCGGAGCCGGGATCGCCCGTGATTGTGCCCGCCGGGGACTTCGTGTCATCCTGGTCGAACGGAAAGACATGGCTACCGGTGCGACAGGTAGAAATCATGGGTTGTTGCATAGTGGAGCCCGGTATGCGGTGACTGATCGGGAGTCTGCGGAAGAATGTATTAAAGAAAACAAAATATTAAAGAATATTGCCAGTCATTGTGTCGAGGAGACAGAGGGTCTGTTTGTAACCCTTCCGGAAGATGATCTGGCATACCAAAACCGTTTTGCAGAGGCTTGCCGGGCAGCCGGTATTGATGCGGAGATTATTGATCCGAAAGAAGCAGTCCGGATGGAACCTTCTGTTCACCCGGATATTATTGGAGCGGTAAAAGTGCCGGATGGTTCAATTGATCCTTTCCGTTTAACAATCTCCAATGTAATGGATGCCAAGGAACATGGAGCCCTTATTCTGACTTATCACGAAGTCACCGGATTGATCCTGGAACAGGCGCGTGTAACAGGAGTAAAGGTATATGATCATCTGCAGAAGGAAACAAAAGAAATCCGTGGAACTGTAATAGTAAATGCCGGTGGAATATGGGGGCAATACATTTCCACTTTCGCCGGAATCAAAATAAGTATGTTACCTGCCAAAGGAGCTTTACTGATCTTTGGGCACCGGGTAAATAATATGGTATTAAACCGTTGCCGGAAACCGGCTGACGCTGATATTCTGGTACCAGGTGATACCATCTCTCTGATTGGTACTACATCCAGTAATATTCCTTATGACCAGATTGATAATATGATGGTAACTCCTCAGGAAGTTGACCTGTTGATCCGGGAGGGCGAAAAACTGGCTCCCTGTCTGGCCTATACCCGTATCCTAAGAGCCTATGCCGGAGTTCGTCCGTTAGTTGCCGCTGATAACGATTCAACCGGACGCAATGTAAGCCGGGGAATTGTGTTGCTGGATCATGCAGAGCGTGACGGGCTGGAAGGGTATATTACTATTACCGGCGGGAAACTGATGACCTACCGTTTGATGGCCGAATGGGCTACAGATCTGGTCTGCAAAAAACTGAATATAGAGGCTCGTTGTACTACGGCAGAAGAGAAATTGCCGGGATCACGGGAAACTATGGAGGAAATCAACCAACGGATCAGTTCCTTACCTGCTACTGCCCGTAAGTCAGCGATTTACCGTCATGGGGACCGGGCACAGAAACTGGCAGAAAATACCCTTCAGGATAACAGTCTGGTATGTGAATGTGAAGAAGTATCCGTAGGGGAAGTAAAATATGCACTTGAAGAACTGAATGTAAAAAAGCTGGTGGATCTGCGCCGGCGTACCCGGGTAGGGATGGGGACTTGTCAGGGAGAATTGTGTGCCTGCCGGGCTTCCGGATTGATGGGAAGTTCAGGAATTTATTGTACCAAACGGGCAAAACAGGATCTGTCTGCTTTTCTGAATGAACGGTGGAAAGGAATTTATCCGGTAGCCTGGGGAGATACCCTGCGCGAATGTGAATATACCAGCTGGATATATGAAAGTGTATGTGGTTTAAAACCAAATCAGGAGTAACAAAGAGCCATGAAATTTGATTCAGTAATTATAGGGGGAGGACTGGCTGGTCTGGTCTGTGGGATTAAACTTTCACAACAGGGACATCGCTGTGTGATTATTTCATCAGGACAAAGTGCGTTGCATTTTTTGTCAGGCTCGTTTGATCTACTCAATAGGTTGCCTGACGGAACACCGGTAGACCACCCGCTGACTGCGGTGAAAGAATTGATAAAGATGGAGCCGGAACATCCATATACCAAATTGGGTGAAATCCGTTTTGAAGAACTGGTAGCAGAAGCTGAACAGTTTTTCTCCGGCATTGGTATAGAATTAGCAGGGAGCGCAACCCGGAATCATTTCAGGGTTACCCCGATGGGGACATTGAAACGGACCTGGTTGACCCTGGCGGATTTTGTGACCTGTGAGAATGACATACAATTACCCTGGAAACAGCTAACTATATTTAATCCGGCAGGTTTCCTTGATTTCTATCCTCACTTTGTGGCAGATGAATTCCGGAAGTTGGGAGCCACATGTGAAGTGCATGAATTTAATTTGCCGGATCTGGACATATTACGCAGGAATCCAAGTGAACTGCGGTCTACAAATATCGCCCGTATTCTGGATAAACCGGATAACAGGGAACATCTATGCCGGATACTGATCCGGGAAAGTTCCGGGACTGACGCAATCCTATTGCCGGCTTGTCTGGGACTTGACCAGCCGGATACTGTTCGTATAATAGAAGAACGGGTAGGTAAACCGGTTTATCTGATACCAACCATTCCTCCTTCTATTGCCGGTATTGGTATGCAGCAATTCCTGCGAAATACCTTTCAGAAGTTAGGCGGGGTGTATATGATGGGTGATCATGTGATGAATGCGGATATTGAGAATCACCGTGTGAAGCGGGTCTATTCGTATAACCATGGGGATATTCCTTTTGAGGCAAACCATTTTGTACTGGCTACCGGAAGTTATTTCAGCCGTGGATTGACAGCCACCCGTGACAGGGTATATGAGCCGGTCTTTAACCTGAATGTCAGTTATCTGAAAGAACGGCAGGAATGGTACACCGGAAATATTTTTGATGCCCAGGCGTATCAACAGTTTGGCGTTTCTACCAGCCTTGATTTTCAGGCGGTGACAGGCGATACCCTTTTGTCCAACCTGTATGTAGGGGGTGCTATTCTGGAAGGGTTTAATCCCATCAAAGAAGGTTCCGGAGGAGGTGTTTCCATTTTGACTGCACTGGATATTGCCGGTAAAATTTTAAAAGATCAATCAGTATGGAATTGCAGCATTTGACAAATGATAATTTTGAGCAATGTATCAAATGTACGATTTGTACGGTATATTGTCCTGTGGCCGCTGTGAATCCGGATTATCCGGGTCCTAAACAGGCTGGTCCGGATGGGGAACGCCTGCGTCTTAAGAAAGCCAATTTCTATGATGAGGCATTAAAATATTGTATTAACTGTAAACGGTGTGAAGTTGCTTGTCCCTCCAATGTACGAATCGGGGATATCATTCAGAAAGCCCGTATAAAATATAGTAGAAAGAAGCCGTCCGTAAGAGATTTTATCCTTTCCCATACCGATCTGGTAGGTACACTGGCTACCCCGTTTGCCCCGGTCGTAAATAGTATGCTGGGATTGAAACCGGTCAAACGGGTGCTGGATCTGGGATTTGACATTGATCACCGGCGGCAGTTTCCCCGTTATAGTTTTCAAACCTTTGAACGCTGGTATAAAAAAGAGGCAGCATCAAAACAGAACCAATATAACAAACAAGTGAGTTATTTCCATGGTTGTTATGCCAATTACAATCATCCTCAGTTAGGCAGAGACCTGGTGAAAGTGATGAACGCCCTGGGAGTGGGAGTACAACTACTGAAAAAAGAAAAATGTTGCGGAGTCGCCCTTATTTCAAATGGATTTCTGGAGCAGGCCAAACAGCAGGCACAGGTCAATATGCGTTCGATCCGTGAATCGGTAGTGAATAAACAAATGCCGGTGATTACCACCTCTTCAACCTGTACGTTTACCATCCGGGATGAATATCCTCATTTACTGGGAATCGAGACTGCGGATGTGCGGGAACAGATCGAACTGGCTACCCGTTATATTTACCGGTTATTACGTGAGGAAAAGAGCGCTTTAAAATTCAATAATGAGAAAATAAAAATTGCTTATCATACCCCTTGCCACATGGAAAAACTGGGGTGGGGATATTATTCGATTCAATTATTGCGAATGATCCCAAATGTGGAACTGAAGATATTGCCCTCCCAATGTTGTGGGATTGCAGGAACGTATGGCTTTAAAAAAGAAAATTATACAACTTCCCAGGAGATTGGAATCACCCTTTTCTCCCGTATAGAAGAGGAAGATATGGATTATGTTGTAACAGATTGCGAAACCTGCAAATGGCAGATTGAGATGTCTACCTCACGTATATGTGAGCATCCCATTTCAATCCTGGCACAGGCGTTGGAATAAATAAACAGTTATATACCTTATAAAAGTAAGAAAAGATGGAAATCCAGACAACGATCCCACATGGCCACGAAACAAAACCCACTGAGTTTTGTCCTTTTCAGATATCGCATGAAGAGGATAGAGGTGAATATGCAGCGGCAGATACCTATGCGGATTTTGTGGCACTTTTGCGCCGGATAGTGACTCAGCTTGATTTGGGGCAGGTATTTAAAGACCTGTCTGAGGGATAGTGCGGACAAAATGTTAGTTTCAATAAACTGAAA
>JAJQES010000221.1 GCA_021201565.1 Tannerellaceae bacterium | reverse complement strand
AGTATGAAGAGAGGACATAAGAAAGGATTATGTAAGAGGAAGGATTTAATAAAACAAACTTGTTCCCGCACTTGATGCGGGACCGCAAAAGAACTAAAGGTATTCACTATTTATATACTGTAACCAGCGTCTGTTCTCATGCGGTCCCGCATCAAGTGCGGGAACAAGTACGTTTTCTATGTGTCTACAAGGCACGGATTCGGAGATCCGCGCCAGCAATAACGACAATAAGCAATTGAGAAAAAGAACGTATAGAGCTTAGACTCTTCCTAAAAATTCGTCGACGGTGTAATTGAGGAAACGGTGGAAAGGTACCTGCTTTTTATACATGTCTACGACTTCATCCAGCCAGTTCTCTTTTTCAAAGAAACTATCTTCCACCACATTGGAAAGACAAAAATCTTTATATAATAAAAGTTCACTATGCGGAAAGTCACCAGGGTATCCGGCCGGCATACGTTTTAATTTTTCTCCTTCCAGTGCCGGATAGATGGCTTTAAAAGCCGGATCTTCAATGATCTCAATAAACTCTTCCATCTGGTCATACATATCCTGCCGGAGTAATTTCAACAGCCTGGGCTCCGGACGCCACAGCCCACCGGAGATAACGGAATTACCGGGTTCCAGATGGAAATAATATCCACTGCGCAAACTGTTCTTACCACCTACCGCAATGTAAGCTCCTAAATGATTTTTGTAAGGAAGTTTATTCGGAGAAAAGCGGATGTCCCGGTAAATACGAAACATACAGTCTTTGGCTTCCAGTCCGGCTATTTCAGGATCAAATAAAGCGATCCGGTTAATTAATTCCTGGACAGTTTCCAGATATTCTTTTCTTATGATGTCATACCGGGCTTTATTTTCATGAAACCAGTCCCGGTTATTGTTTACCTGAAGTTCTTTCAGAAACTGCAAAATTTGTACACTCATTTGTTTTTTATTATCAGTCAAAGCAGGTTTTCCTATTGGCCTGCTGGGTTTTATATTTACAAAGATAAAGGAAAAAATCAGAAACAATATCCCAGATTCAGATAGAACTGTACTCTTTTGTTCCAGTTTGAAACACTTAATGTAGTACTTAACGGTCCTCCCAGGCTATTGTATGCATACCCGGCACTGGCTCCCCAGACATGTTTGCCCTGGAAAATGGTGAAGAAATCATCATGGTGAACGGCATAGTTCCCGATCAGGGAAAGATAGTGACGCCCTCCCATCCGCTGGCGTAAATGCAGACGGACAATCCCCACTGAGTTAGAAAAGATTTCTATGTGGTTGATCCCGGCAAACGGAAGCTGATGAGGAACATATTTTTGTGCATATTCTCCTCCGACCGCATTCAGATAAGGATAAGCCAGATTTCCCCCGATCAGTACCCGCCCATAAACAGAAGGCAACAGGGTCAGGCGGGAACGCAGCCGGATCGCAGTAGTGAAAGCACCTGTGACCGCTGAAAAGGGGGCATTATCGTGATAGCTTACAAAGTTATCAGTATACATAGAATAATGAGCCTCCAGCGAAACACCCCTGTTGGGAAAATAGCGACGGTCAAAAGTTTCCAGATGGGCAGAAGCAAAATAACTGATAAATCCTTCCGGCTTTACTGGCATGTCACGGTTATCACCCCGGTACAGAAAGCTGTTATAATTAAAATATTCATACCGCAAACCGGCCTTTATTTTAAAGTTAAGCCACGTCATATCCGAAAAAGCAAACTCTCCCAGGTGATGCTGGTAGGTCGTATTGTATGTTTTGTCTCCGCGCTCATAGATATCCAGATCCCGGTAATTAAACATATAAGCAATCTGGATGCTCCGGAGTGGATTTCTTTCCAAAGACAAATCCATACGTCCATACGAACTTTTCCCGATACGGCCGGTCAGGGACACTTTCGTCTTCGCCCGGGTTCGGTAATAGTCCAGGGTCGCATTCAACAGAAAAGCCACATTCTCTTCCGTATCATACCGGATTCCCACATTCAAAGAGGTGACCGATTTTTCCTGGCAGATAAAATAAAGGTCATACGGATTGGACCCGGTCAATTTATAACTGACATGTGAATAGGCATTGGTTCCCATCAGGATAGAAACAGCATGTTCCAGTTCCCGGAGCGACAAACTACTATTTTCCTTTAAATGGATGATGCGCAACAGCCATTTCTCATCCCCGCCCGCTATTCCGGTAAAATGAATCTGCCGTATATGGAGTGTATCATTTACCTGTACCGGTTTTTGCGGTACGGCAACAGGCTGGGTCCTGTTCAGTCGCTCTTTCAATTCGCAGATCCGGTCCCAGTTCCGCCGGGCCTCCTGCTCTCCCCGCATGATCATGGTATCAATAGCCACCGAACTGAAACTGGCGGAATTATAGGGATGCATATCCGGACGGAAGAGCAAATCCGTATTTTCCCGGTTAAGCATATATTTCTCATGGCCATACAACGCCACGATCTGGCCCAATACATCTCCCGGGGTATTGATTCCTTCCAGCAGTTTAAGATCACTGGTGCCCAAATCCACCCCTATAATCACATCTGCTCCCATCTGCCGGGCGACATCTACCGGGAAATTATTGGGTATGCCCCCGTCGACCAACACCATACTATCTATCCGTACCGGTGTAAACACAGCGGGAATGGCCATACTGGCCCGCATGGCCACCGGCAGGCTTCCTTCACGGAACACATAGTCTTCTCCATTTACCAGATTAAAAGCCACACAGGCAAAAGGAATAGGAAATGAATCAAACGCGACGGAATCATGATAACCAATGGTCAGATGGGTAAATAAACTCTGAATGTTCTGCCCTTTGATAACTCCTCCGGAAGATTTCTCGCGCTTATTTTTTCCAAACGGAAGGGAAACAATATAACGTTCGGCATTCTCTTTTTCGGGAAAAGTCATGTTATGGCGGTCTATCCGGTCACTTAATAACATGGACCAATTCTGTATGCGCACCATGCTGTCAATCTCCGCGGCATTGTATCCGATACTATACAAACCACCGACAATCGCCCCCATACTGGTTCCCACAATATAATCAACCGGGATACCGGCTTCTTCCAGCACTTTCAATACACCAATATGGGCAACTCCTTTTGCTCCTCCTCCCCCTAATACCACTGCTACCTTTTTTTCCTGTGCAGGTAAGGGTAGTATCTGAATCAACAAAACCAGTAGCATGTAGAAATACCTTTTCATTGGCATGGTGTATTTCCCACAAATGTAAAAGGTTTGGATGAGACCTCCAAACCTTTTCTTTACCGCTCTTTTTATTTCTCCTGCAGATTTTCGATCTGATCCATTAACTCTTTGAGCTCATCAGAAGTAACCTTCGTCTTTTTCCCGTCGGGAGCCAGTGCCGGCAGCTCTTTGACCGCCCGGAAAAACATATCCTCATAAAAACTTTTCAGGTAACTTTTATAGAAATTCATATTAGAACGGCCTTCTGCGGTATTCAGATCCTGTCCGCTTTTCAAATACTCCCGGACAAAGAGTACAAACGCAAACAGTCCCCGTTGACGGTTCTCTTCACTTTTATAATCTTCCTGTTTTTGTTCAAAATACATATTGGTTATTTTATAAATAAGGTCCAGCCGCTTCGGATTCTCTTTCCAAACCTGGTAATACAACCGGGATGCCTCCGCATAGTTGCCATCTTTCTGATACGTCTCCGCCCGGAACAGTTGCAATTGGGTCACCAGCAAAGGAAGCGGCTGCATGTTTCGCTCCGCTACATCCAACATCTCATAGGCCTGCTTACGATCATACGTTTTTCCCAACGCGGACCCCAATAGCAAAGGTACCTCCACGGAAGTTGTATCCATTGCGTACGCTATTTCAAGGGGGTGAATGGCATTCATCGCAAATCCGGCATAATACCGGGCCGAACCGCCATACTTAAGATTCATATAAGTAGAATCCCCTTTCTCCAGCAGGTATGTATAGATAGTATCTGCCTCTGCGTACTTCTTATTAATATAGAGGGCCATTCCTTTATTGGACAACAACTGCATATTATCTGGGTTATAGAAAAGAGCCGTATCACACAGACTCAGGGCCTCCACCACAAAATATCCTCCCATACGTAATTGAGTATTGATCAACAGACTGGCCAGTCCTGCATTTTCCTTATTACGGTCATACGCCGAATAATAATAAGAAGCCCCGATCATGGTTTCTTCCATTTTGATATAACAATCTCCCAGACTCTTCAAAATAGCCGGGTTCTCCGGATCCTGTTCCTCCAGTAAATGATACTGGTCAGCCGCCTGCTCATAATCGCCTGACTGAAAATAAAGGCGGGCCAGTTGGTGGTTCGCATAAAAGTTACTGCTGTCATTCTCCAATACCTGCCGGAAATAGAATTGGGCATCCTTTGCTTTTCCCAGGTTAACAGCCGTCCGGCCCAGGGTATTCATCAGGTCTACATTCAGGGAATCCATCCGGAAACAGTGGGTATATACCTGATAGGCTTCCCGGTATTTCAGTAACCCTTCATAGGCCTGGCCGAGAATATACATTTTCTGAAAGTCCGCAGAGTCCGCCGGCGAAAGCGGTTCAGCTTCCTGTAAAATCTCACGGAATTGTTTTTTATTCAGTTTATCAAGCCAGCCTGTGCTCTGTGCCGTTACATGCCCTCCCAGCAAAAGGATTAAGCAAACAACTATTAACTCCTTTTTTTTCATATAAACAGGTATTTATTGTAACCGGAAGACTACCGGCAACGTATATCTAACCGTTACACTTTTCCCTTCCTGTCTGCCGGGTTTCCACGCCGGCATCAGTTGAACCACCCGGATCGCTTCCTCATCCAGTGAAGGATGGATACCCCGCAGGACCTGGGTATCCGAGATCTGTCCGTTACGATTTACCGTAAAAGTAACCACCACGCGGCCCTGTACGCCCCGTTCCTGGGCCTCTACCGGATAGCGGATCGAACGACTGACGAATTTCAGCATTTCGGAATCTCCCCCCGGGAACATGGGCATCTCCTCTACCACTGTGAATATTTTTTCGGTCTCCATTTCATGTTCCGGCCGGAGAATCAGAGAGACTGCCGCTTGATTTTCTTCTTCTTTTTTACGGTCCGGACTAAAAAAGGTTGAGAAAGAGGAGGATATATTCTGGTAGGAAGTGACAATTAAATCCTCCATATTCCCTTCATGTAATCGGGCACTATTCTCCGCCAGGCTCACAGTGATACGGGCCACAGACTCCACGTTACTCACCAGCATCAACAGAGCCACCAGGGGAATAAAAAGAAGGTATTTCGTACGCCCGATCCCTTTGGAACGTTTCTTGTTCATCATACTGATCCGGTTTTTCAGATGCAGTACATTAAAGCTATTGTAAATATTTGAGATAGACTGATGATGTGCCAGCCCGAGCAAATGGTACTGGTACTTTTTGCAATCATACCCGGATTGAAGCACCGTATTGTCCGCCAGGTATTCCAGATTATGCCGGACTTCACGCTTCAACAACCACACAAACGGATTCAGCCAACAAATGATACAAATCAGTTCTCCCAGAATCACATCCACAGAGTGCCATTGCCGGACGTGGGTCAGCTCGTGGGTCATAATTTCGTCCACTTCTTCGATTGAGTGGCTTTCCGGATGCAGGAAGATCCACCGGAAAAAAGAGAAAGGTCCCGAAGGTTTGGTAAGAATATTCACCCGGACACCTTTTACATCCATCTGTTTTGTATGATATTTTAACCATACAATACTGGCAAACTGAACAACAAAACGGGCGATAAAGAAAAAAACACCCAGAAAATAGATTCCTTTGCTAAGAGCCATCCCGGTCTCTTTCCACGAAAAGACATCGGCAGCAGCAGATTCAATCCCAGGCTCCGAAATGAGTGCCGAATAAATCAGGATCACTTCCGCCATGGGTTCCTGCTGCCGGATCCAATCCTGCAGGTTCAAAAACGGATACAAAAAGCCCAAAGCAAAAAAACCCAACAGAATAAAACGTCTCAGATTAAAGAAGGTATCCTTATAAAAAAAGAGACGGTAGAAAGCATAAAACACAATCAATGCGGTGTTTATCTTTATAAAATAGATAAATTCCGGAGCCATGGTATATATAGTGTAAGGGTAATAAATTACTTCTTTTTCTCAATCATATCAATGATCTCTTTCAGATCATCAGTAGAGATTTTCTGGTCTTTGGCAAAAAACGAGACCATTTCTTTATAGGAATTTTCAAAATAATCACGAACGACTCCGCTCATAAACGTACGTTTATATTCACTCTCCGGGATCAATGGAGTATATTCATAGGTATTACCCGTACGGCGTGGTTTCACATACTTTTTACGTTCCAGGTTCTTCACAATAGAAGCCAGGGTCGTATAAGGCGGTTTCGGATCCGGGTATTTAGCCAGAATATCCTTTATATAACAAGGGTATATCTGCCAGATCACGATCATCGCTTCTTCTTCCTGTATTGTCAACTTTTCCATATTCCCAAGTTTTTATTAATTAGTATATTACAAACCTACGAACTATTCGTAAG
>JAJQES010000532.1 GCA_021201565.1 Tannerellaceae bacterium | reverse complement strand
GGGATCGTAAAGATAAAAAGTGCCGTACACTGAAAGAGCTGGCACAAAGTTATAGCCTGGACAGCCAGCTTCATAAAGTGAATGTGCCGGAAGATTCTCCATTAGTCGGAAAAACGTTAGCTGAATTAGCTATTCCTTCCCGGTATGGGGTAAGTATCGTTAAGTTGATCCATACCAGCGGCCGCTCTTTTCCGTTGAAAAAAAATGTTGTCAGGGAACAGGCCGGACCTGAATCGGTGATCCAGGCGGATGATACTCTTTACTGTAATGGAAGTGTGGAAAGTATGGAGGTATTTTCCACGGAAAATGGTTTGCAGTTGGAAGCGGCAAATCCGAAAGAGTTTGCATCTCTTTTTCAAAACTATGGAATTGCGGAGGTTTTCATTTTGCCTAAGTCTAAACTGATCAATTTCACGATTGAAGAGATTGGCTTCCGGGAGAAATATAATGTGACGGTAGTGGGTATTGAACGGAATGGGGAGTATTTGCTGGAGGATATCAAGGACCGCAAATTACATTCAGGAGATGCTTTACTGGTGCAGGGAACCTGGAATGAAATAAACAGCCTGGGCGATAATCAGGAGGATATTGTCCTGGTAGGCCAACCGTTGAAAGAAGTCTCGAAGGTAACGCTGGATCATAAAGCGCCTGTGGCAGCGGCTATAATGATTGGAATGATCATTGTCATGGTGCTGGATATAATCCCTGCTGTTATTGCTGTTTTAATAGCGGCTACCCTAATGGTTATTTTAGGCTGTCTTCGTAATATGGAAGAAGCCTATAACAGTATTAACTGGGAGAGTGTGGTGTTGATCGCTGCCATGATGCCTATGGCGACTGCTTTTGAAAAGACCGGAGTGACTACCCTGATCTCGGACGGTATTATGAATTCCCTGGGGGACATGGGACCCTATGTATTACTGGCAGGCATTTATTTTTGCACTTCCCTGTTGACCATGTTTATTAGTAACACTGCTACGGCTGTCCTGTTGGCTCCTATTGCCATGCAAACAGCTTTGACCATGGAACTCAGTCCGTATCCATTCCTGTTTGCAGTAGCGGTGGCGGCCAGTATGTGTTTTGCTTCCCCGTTTTCCACTCCTCCGAATGCCCTGGTTATGAGTGCCGGCGGATATACCTTTATGGATTATATCCGGGTCGGACTTCCTTTGCAGATTATTATGGGAATTGTGATGATATTCGTTTTACCCCTGATTTTTGGTTTTAGCCTGTAAAAGCATTGCACCTTGCAATAGGGAGCATAATAGTCTGTTGCTCCTTGTCCGTTGTCCATTGAAAAAGTTTATCTTTCCGCGGATAAAACGAGCCTGTTAAAGAGAACAGCAGGCTTTAGAGTATAAACGAAAAGATAAACTTAAAAAAGATGTTATCAATGACTTTCCATCTTCGCTTATCTAAGCGAAAAGACGCAGCCGGGAGCTTGTTTGTGCGGGTAATCAGTGGGCGGCGGAGTGTAACCCTGACTCTGCCGTATCGTTTGTTTCCATCCGAATGGGATGACAGAAAAAAATGTGTGCTGTTAGAAGAGGCTGCCACAGTGCGACGAGAGTATCTGCGCGAAGTGGACTCTTTGCTTGTAAAAGACCTGCGGCTTTTGCAGGAGATCAGCAGCGGGATTTCTTCTGTTGATAAAAACACAGCCCGCTGGGTCGTGGAGCGTTTTAAAGCCCGTCGTTTTAAAGGAGGCTTGCGCACCCTGGCAGAGAGTCTGTCGGAGGAGTTGCGCGTAGAGGGGCGTGAGCGTACCGCCCGGGCCTATCAGAGTACACTGTCGGCGCTTCTTTCTTTTCTTAAAAAAGAGGATATAGCACCGGAGGAAATTACGTATGACCTGTTAAAAGGTTTTGAGAGAGATTTAACTATCCGCAAGAGGAGTCTTAATACCATCTCGTTTTATATGCGTAACCTTCGGGCCATGTACAACAAAGGAGTAAAGCGGGGCTGGATTATAGAGAGACAAAAGGATCTCTTTAAGGATGTCTTTACCGGAGTGGCCACCTCTGCCAAGCGGGCCTTAACGCCCCGTCAGTTAAAACAACTGGAGAATCTTCTGGAAGATCCCCGGGAGCTGAAGGAAGAGGAAAAAGAAGCCCTTTCTTTGTTCTTATTTTCTTTTCATGCCCGGGGTATTTCGTTTGTGGACCTGGCCTATTTAAAGAAAGAAGATATAAAGAATAAAAAGCTCTGTTACCGCCGTAAAAAGACGGGTATCCCCGTAGAGGTGGAGATCAGCGGGGTGATGAAACGGCATCTTTCTTTCTTTGCAAAGAAAACCAAAGGTTCGCCTTTTCTTTTTCCCCTGATCCCTTCAGACTCCCCTTCTTATTACCGGAGTTACACCGGTGCTCTTTGCCGGCAAAACAGGCTGTTAAAACAAATCGCGGGAAAATGTACCTCGGTGGAGAAGTTATCCACCCATGTGGCCCGGCACTCATGGGCAACGATAGCCAAGAAAAAGAATATTCCTATCTGGACCATCAGTGAAGCCCTGGGCCACCGCGATGTAAAGACAACGTACATCTATTTGGATTCTTTTGAGATGAGTGTGATTCACAGGGCGGCCAGAAAAGTCTCGGCAGCTGTTCTGGGAACTATGCTGTAAGAGGAAACAGAAAAGAAAAACTCACATTTGTCTGGTTTTAATTGTAAACACTATTTGTTTTTTATCTACTTTTGCCTCTGATTGTTACCCTTTTAGTATTCACTATACCCTTTTAATAGTCACTTCCAAAGTGACAGGAGGAAGGAAAAAAACTTCTATTTTATGGTCACAAAATTATACATTCGTTTTTTGATATAAGTCTTTAATTCCTATCAAAAAGTATTCTATTCCTGTCAAAAAGTATTCCATTTCTTTTCTTCTTTTCTCTTTCTGATCTCTCCCGGTGTAGTTCCGTGGTGTTTTTTACAAAACCGGATCATTTGTGAAAGAGAAGAGAATCCACACTCAAAGGCCACTTGTTTAAGGGGTTTGTCGGAGGTGGTGAGTTCTTCAAAAAGAAGCTGGATTCTTTTTTGTATGAGCCATTTATAGGGAGTAGTACCGAATACTTTTTGAAAAAGCCGGTGAAAGCCAGAGAGACTCAGGGCAGTCTTTTGGGCGAGTTCTTCTACACTTTTGACTTTCTTATAAGCGGATAGCACCTTTAACATAAACGAATACCCAGGTAGTAAAACGGGCGCAAAAAAGTGGGTGAGGTGAGAGGCTGGAAAAAGAAGTTTTAAGAGTGTAAATAGTTCTGCTGTTTTAATTTCCAAAAGTATGGGAGAGAGAAGATTCTCTTTTTGGTACTCTAAGAGAGAGGAAAGAAATTCGTGTATAGGCTCTAAAAGGGGAAGAGATACCAGTAGTTTTTTAGGTAAAGGGGTTTTTTCAGAAAGAAAAGCGATGTACTTTATATAAAGTCTAAGAGGATCAGAGAGATAAAGGAAATACACCTCCGTATCACTTTCCAGGGAGAAGAGACAAGGGAAGCCCGGGGGAAGAAAAATCATCTCTTCTCCTTTTGTTGTTTTTAGGAATTCTCTTTTAAGAGAAATCCCGACCCCCTTTTTTTGAATAAATGCAATCAGGGGTTTTTCAATACAAATCAGGTTTTCCCCTTTTTTAAATTCTACTTTTTTTAGCTCGTAAGGCTGCACAGGAAAGACATCACTACTCATCATAAGTTAGTTTTTAATTGGTTTATCATATTGTTTTTCTCTTTTTCGGTCTCAGGGAGAAGCGGTAGCTCTTTATTTCTTTTAAACATAGTGGATTAGCTATGTTTTGAGAGATCTTCCTTTTTAGCTGTTCTAACAAATGTTTTACAGGCTTTCTCCCTCTTTTTATTTCGTTGGTTTAAAGACTCTGAATCTGCTTGTTATCCTTCTTTTTTTCCTTCCTCCTGTCACTTTGGAAGTGACAGAATAAGGGAAAAGGAAACAACAGGAAGAAACACTAATCCATCAAAAGCTATTCTTTACCGACAGTAGATCGCAAATAGGGTAGCTTTATAAGAAACGATATGAAAAGTTTAAAGCCGCAACTAATCCTTGTCCTTTTAGGATGGCTGTTGATAATGCCATCCTTAAAAGCCCAGGAGAAATTATATCCTCCCCGTCTGGCCCTAAAGACCAATCTTCTTTACTGGGCTACGACAACTCCAAATCTCTCCATCGAATATGCCTTTTCGGATCACCTGAGTCTCGATGTGGCAGGCAGCTACAACCCGTGGCTCCTCTCTTCCAAAGAAAAGAACAAAAAGCTAAAACACTGGACCGTGCAGCCCGAGCTACGGCTATGGACCTGTGAGAAGTATAACGGAGGGTTCTTCGGCGTGCATGCCCATTACGGAAGGTTTAATGCAGGAGGAATAAAACTTCCCTTTAGGATCTGGAAGGGCCTTGCCGATTACCGCTATGAAGGCTACCTGACGGGAGCCGGCATAAGCTACGGCTACCAGTGGTACCTCTCACCAAGGTGGAACCTTGAGGCGGTAATTAGTTTGGGTTATGCGTACATACATTATAAGGAATACGAGTGCAGGCACTGTGGCGAGTACAGGGGAAAGGACCACTCGCACTACTTCGGCCCGACAAAGATGGGGGTCTCTATTGTGTATCTGTTTTGAAAAAGCCCCTCCCGGCCTCCCCGAAGGGGAGGAGAAAGGGAGAAAGGAGGTAGTAGAATAAAAACGAAAGTAAATAACAAAGGATAAAATGAAGAGATATCTTCTTAGAGTAAAAATAGTTCTGATGGTCTGTCAATTGTTAATTGTCAATTGTCAATTGTCAATTTGCCAGAACCGTACGCTTCCTTTCTCCTCCCCTTCGGGGAGGCCGGGAGGGGCTTCTTCCTTCCCCCTTCCCGAAGGCTCGCTCAGTGTAGAAGAACTAACCCTCCGGCAGATGGGCGATAGCCTCTTTCTTTCCATGGAGCTGCTTTTGATCTCCCAGAGCGTAAACCCCTCACAGAGCTGGCGCATCCGCCCGGAAGTACGATCGGAAGAAGGCTCGCTCTTTCTCCCCTCTCTCCTTATAAACGGGAAAAAGAAAGAACAGCAGTACATAAGACGCACCCGGATGGGAGATCCTAAAATGCTGGGGGATGATCACTTGATAAAAGAGGTAGCCCATAGAAAAAAAGGACACCGGATCCACTATGAAGTAAAAATACCCTACGAGCTGTGGATGGATGAAGGAGTACTTCATTTCCACCAGATCCTCACCTCGTGCCGGGACCAGGAGCAGTGGTTTACGCTTTATGATGTAGCCGCAGTCGAACCGGCAGTTTTCACTCCCTACCAGCCTGAGGTCCGGGTCAATTATATTGAGCCAGAGGAAGAGGCCAAGATCCGCGAGATGCAGGGCGTGGCTTTTTTAGACTTTCGTCCGGGAAATACCGAGATTGTTCCCTCCTACAGGCGCAATGCCCAGGAGCTCTCCAAGATCGAGGCCTCCATTCGCAGCGTGAGGGAAAACCCGGATGTAACCCTTTTGGGTCTTCATATCCATGGCTACGCTTCACCCGAGGGCTCCTATAGTTTGAACGAACGTCTCTCCAAGGGGCGTGCCGAAGGACTTAGTAATTACCTCAGGGCCCATTTCAGTCTACCACAATCCATCCTCTCTGTCACCTCCACGGCCGAGGACTGGCAGGGACTACGGGAGAAAGTCGAAGAGAGTGATTTGCCAGGGCGGGAGAGTATCCTGGAGATTATTGACAGCGCCCACCTTACCCCCGATCAGAAAGAAGGCAGGTTAAAAGCCTTAGGTGGAACCTATCAGACTCTGTTAAATCAGTACTTCCCTTCTCTTAGGCGTGTAAGTTACCGGATCGAGTACACTGTGCGTGACTACACGCCCCTGGAAGCCGAGGCCCTATTGGAGGAGAACCCGGGCAATCTTTCTGCGGCCGAGCTCTTCCGCCTGGCCGAAAGTTATGGAGAGGACTCGGGAAAATGGGGGGAGATCCTACAGCTCAGTGCCCTTCTTTATCCCGAAGAGCCGGTTACCCGGATCAACCTCTTTGCCCATCTTTTGCAAAGAGGCGAGATAGAGGCGGCCGGAAGACTACTGGAGCACATAGAGGACATAGAGGAAGCGGCTAATAATGTAGGAGCCTACTATCTGCTTACCCGTGAACCGGAGAAAGCGGAGAAGTACCTTGAAAAAGCCAAGGAACAAGGCATTCTCTCTGCAGAATACAATCTCTCCGAATGGGAGAAAGTAAAAGAGGATGTGGAGAGGGAAAAAGCAAGAAAGAAGAAGTAACAAAGGAATAAAAACAAGGAAAGGATGAAACAGGGAATAAAAACAGGAGGGGTGATTCCTCATAGTAGGTCACTGGTCACTGGTCGGAGGGGATTTGCAATCCCCGACAAGTGAGTATGAGGATCTGTGATCCGAAAACCAAATACATACCGTTTAAACTGGAAGGTAAGGTATATGAAAGCGGATTATAAATCCGTGGTCCGGTTTGTCGGGGATTGCAAATCCCCTCTATCCAGAAGAATGAGCAAGTGTATTTCCTGGACC
>JAJQES010000414.1 GCA_021201565.1 Tannerellaceae bacterium | reverse complement strand
TAAGTTAGAACATTCTGACGGTAAACGGTCCGCATAGAGACCGTATAGCATATAGATATAAGCGGACGGTAATTGTGTTGTGAGTCCGGCCTGGTATTTTAGAGCTACTTTCTTTTCGCTGGTTTTATCCAGTTCAATGCGGCCATTAGTGTTTTTCCGGGGGGATAGCATGATGGAGCTGCAAAGGTTGGGGCATTCGTTTTCATCTATCAGGCATTCAGGGATTGAGTTTGATTTGCCTCCGAATATGAATTGTAATAGTTTGAATTGTTGCCAGTGGTAGATTGTGTCCTGGCCTTCGTTCTGGAGTTCAACGATGAAGCCGTAGGATTCCAGTTCTTTTTTTAATAGCCTGGCATCGGTGGTGACCTGTTCGAATTCTTCACGGGTTTTGTTGGCGGCCCGGTCGTGGAACAGGCGGATGTGTTTGTTTACGGAATCGTCTCCGAAGAAGTCGTGAAAGGCTTTAGCCAGCTCCGGCTGTTCCTGGGGATAGTAGCAGAAGAATTCTTTGATAGTTCGGTTGATAGTTCCTCCTTTGGATTCCTGGCTGACTACCATGCTGGAGAAGTGGCCGGGGTCGTATCCGATGATTAGTTCTTCGTGTGGGTTGTAGTACTTCAGGTATTTGGCAGTTAGACTGAAATGGTCTTTCAGGTCGAGTGATAGAATTGTATTGTACCGGTACCCGTCTTTGAATTGGTGTACTTTGGGGTTGTAATAGGCAAAGAACCGGTTTACTACTGCTTTTTTCCGGATAGCACAAATGGCTGTCAGGAACTCTTCTATATCCAGACTCTCCAACTGGGTCTTGAAGAATTTAGGCCCTAAGATGTCTTTGTTTACGAAGGAGCTGGCACGCATGTAGAAGGTAGCGTTCCGGCTCATGTCGTTTAACCTGGGCATCCAGAGCTGTAGTTGGCGTTTGGCTTTCTCCTGGGCCAGTCGTAATTTTTCAATGGCCACGGGGTTTTTCTCCTGCCGGAAGAGCTGTTCTATTTTGTAGGTTTCATAGAGAGCGGCATTGACATGTAGGCTGACTGTAATTATTTCTTCTATCAGGTCTTTATTGATAAATTTTTCGTACTCTTCAAACCAGTTGTCTTCTCCGAGGTCTACCCGTGCAGTGTCCGATACTCCTGTGATGCCCTGGTAGTAACGGCATTCTCTTATTTTAGCGGAAGAGCCACGCAGGGAAGGGAACAAACGGGATTTTAATTTTTCTCCTTTGTTGTGCTTCATCTCTTCAATGAACGCATGTACACCGGAGCGACCGGCAACGGACTCTGGCTGGTCGGAACTGACCAGCTGCAGGTGAAAGCCGTCCCGGAAAAGTATGCTGTGTTTGGGATAGCTAATCGGGTACCGGGGACGTTTGAAGTGGCTGGGGATCTTGGACTCTCCGACAATGAAGTCTATGCCGTATTCTAACATGGACCGGCGACCGTCCTGAATGGGACGGGCAAAGGAGGCCGCGATGTTTGGCCAGACGTTTGTCATCAGGGCGATGTAGGTTTTGTGTACCAGGAATCCTAATTCGCCAGGCATGGCATCGGCTACCCGGATGATCCGGGGGGTCATGATTCCTTCTGTTTTCCCGCCGGCACGTGCTATCTCGGCAATGAGTACGTTGGGATCGATTACGTTGAGAAGTATCTGCATGGAGTTCATGTAGTATTCTTCCCAGGTTGTTTCATTGTTTTCTATGGGTGTCGGTACTGGTTTCATTCTTCTCCGGGTAAGATGGTGAATTCTGCTTCTTCTATACCGGCATCGGATAATAGCCTGGTTTTTTCTTCCGGTTCTACAGGCAGGCTTTCTATTAGTTTTATGTAGTAGCCTTCGGTGTTTTTACGGGCGATTTCTTTCAGGCTCCGTTTTTTGTAACCCAAGTCTTCCGGAGTAATATCCGGAGAGATAATGAAAACGGGTGCCCACTGGCGGTCTGCCTGATCTACTTCGCTGGCCCGGATCCGGCAAGCACGGGCTTTATCGTAGCAGCGTTCCATGGTCCGGTAGTCTCCACGGACAGCTGCGATTTTAGCCAGGTCTTCAAACTTGTTTGCAAAGTCTTCTTCCCATACTTTTGTGCTGACGTTGTTGTCGATGGAGAAGTAGTTAATGGCTGCATAAATGCGGTCTTTACAAGTGCGGACGTCTAATGTTATTTTTTGCTGGGCCTGGATACGGGTCTGGAGTTTTTTGGCAGCTCTGGAAATGTTACGTTCGTATTCATATACTTCGCTGGCCCACTGGAGTTGTTTTAGGAATAGTTTAACTTCTTCCGGTATGCCGTCACACTCTCCGGTAGTCAGGAAGGAGCTAATTAAGTCCGGGTGCAGTTTGTCTAATGTATCCAGGTATTTCATTCTTAAATTCCGAATAGTTCTTTACGTTGATCCTGTTCGATTCTCTCCTGTTGCCGTTGGGAAAGTGTTTTTATGGCATCGATGTCTCCTTTTTCTGCCAGTTTCATTAATTCGGCATCTACGTTATACTGCCCGATTGCTTTTCCCTGTTCATAGGCCTCGTGATAAGGATCAGACGGAGTGGTGATACGGCATAACAATGCGAGTTTCTCCTGCTTGGTTAGGTTCAGTAGTATCAGGATTCGCTCCGGGGTGTACCCCAGTGCGCCAAAGGAGCGCACCTGGGGAATGTAATCCTCGGAGATAAAAAGTATGTTTTTACCGGGTTCACTCATTTTTTATGATTTCAAGTGTTTCTTCAGCGGTGTATTCTTTCCCGTTCCGGATCAGGCGGATGGGTTGTTTGGAGAACATGTTGCGGAACCGTTCAACGGTGGCCTGTATATAGCGTGGGTCTATCTCCATGGCATGGCATATCCGGTCAATTTGCTGGCAGGCCATGAGTGTGGATCCGGATCCGGAAAAGAAGTCAATGACTATTTGTCCGGGCTCCGTTGAGTTTTGTATGGGATAGGCCATAAGTGCAATGGGTTTCATCGTGGGATGTATCGCATTGCGTTGCGGCTTATCGTAGTGCAGCAGGGTGGTTTGTTTGCGGTCGGAATACCAACGGTGTGCAGCTCCGGGTTTCCACCCGTATAAGATTGGTTCGTGTTGCCATTGGTAATCCTGGCGGCCCATAACGAGTTGGTTTTTTACCCAGATTAGGCATTGGGCCAGTTTGAAGCCGGCTTCCCGGTATGCCTTCCGGAAGTTTTCCCCTTCGCTATCAGCATGGAAGATGTAATTGGCGGATCCAGGATGCAGCCAATCAAACATGACTTTGAATACCTGGTGAAGAAATGTTCCGAAAAGTTCTCTTTCCATGCTGTCGTTGTCGATCTTGAGTTCCTCTTTGGTGGCTCCTTCGTAGTCTACGTTGTACGGGGGATCTGTTACGGAGGTATGTGCCAGTTTGCCGTTCATGAGTAGCCTGACATCGTCGTTGCTCCGGCAATCACCACACATTAAGCGGTTTTTTCCGAGTAGCCATACGTCACCAGGCTGTGTGTAGTAGCTACCGCTTTCGTCCGGAACCTGAATGGTTTGTTCATCTTCCCGGACGGTGTCTGAACTGTTTTCGAATATCGGGTTAAACTCTACCGGGGTAAGTTCGATTCCTTTGGCTTCGTACCCTAACTCAAACCGGCCCAGTGTATCGGTATCGATTTCGTATTTTTCAAACAGGAGAGTGTTGGGATTCTTTTTTCCGAACTCCGAATTGAATGCTGCGATTTCTTCTACAGCTTCTTTTTTCGTTTCCGCATGGATGAGTTGGTAAGGGATTTCCGGAATTTCAAAGCCGGCTTTTTTTAATTCGAAGAGAGCGGACCGGCGTTGATGAGCGTCAATGATGTAAAGTTTTTTATCTTCCGGATCCTGCCAGGTGACGAATGCGTATTTGAAACCACGGGTGAGAATGATCATCTGCAGTTTGGAAAGTTTACCCAGATCTCTTATTTTGAAATCCTCCTGTAGTTCGTGGAATGCTTCAAGCGGGGCCGTTGGGAGATTGCTCAGGTTATAGACTGTTATTTTGTTCATGGCTGCTCTGACTGTAAAAGTGACTTAAATAGTTTTACACGCTGAATGTGTTTATTCAGATTCTTTCTATCAGCCTCTCTTTTTTCTTCCCGCTTAGGACTTTTGAGATAGCTTTGGTATCGCTGGATGTTTTTGATACAATTTGAATGTTGCTTCAGGAAGTCTTCCGGATCTTTGCGTCGTAACTCTTCCAGTTGGGAGCGTTCGGAGTGACCGGCCAGCAGGGGGTGTTCGTATTTCCACTTTCCGGTATCGTTGAAGGATTGAAGCTCGCTAAACGATTGAAGGTTCTGGATGCGAAGTTCTGCCAGTTCCCTTACCTTTTTCGGGGTGGGTCTCTGTTCCAGTTCTTCGTCCAGTTCCTTCATTTTCCGGTGGGTGTATATCCGGTCGTTGTAAACAAGTGTTGCCAGTTGTACGTTTGAATCCGATAGGTTCTGCCATTGGATGTTGGGATATTCTTCCTCTTTAGTCAGGATTTTTTTTTTAGCTTCTCCGGTTGAATCGCTGTTTGTATCCTGTTGTTCCTGGCCTTCTGTTTTATTCTCTAACGAGGAATCAGCCTTTCCTGATTTTTCATCGCCGGAGTTGCCGGAAGTTGATGTTTCATTAGAATCATCGCCTCCAGTGGATCCATTGGATGGATTTGTTCCAGATGTGTTTGGTGGTGTTCCTTCAGGATCCGGGTTGGGATCGGTTGGTGCATTTTTTTTGTCGTCATACTCACGTCTGTTTAGCCGGATAGTGTCCCGGTCTGTTTTTTCTACTAATTCGGTAATGATTTCTTTGTGGTGTTTTACCGGATTCTTTTCTACTTTATGCATGAATGCATACCCTGGTGTGAGCTTATGAAGTAGCTCCAGATCTGCTTCTGCATAGGCTTCATTATTTAATTCGAGAATGATTCTCTTTTTTTCTTTGAATGAAAGTTCTGTACCTGTTGTCATGATTCGTATTTATTATGCGGTTTGTACCCTGCTGCCGGCTATTTCGACAAGTGTGGAAGAGTCAAGAATTTTGAAGGAGATAGTACTTCCGGATTTAGCGGTCCAGGTGGCACCGTCTTCCAAAATGAATACGCTGTTCTCTTTTACCTGGCCGGGATTGTCACTGCCGGAGCCGTTCAGAGTAATAACTCTTCCTTTGTCCGAGGCTGTTATCCCTTTTACTTTGTCTATGATGTAGCCGGCTGTACCTTCCGGGATTGTGTAGAGTTCCTGACCGGCAACGATGTTTAATTCATCACTGTCTGCAGTGTGAGTAGTAGCCGGTTGGGTAACGATAGCTCCGGTGTAGATGTTGTAGAGATTGACGGAGTTACGCTCGAAGGTTAATGTTATGTACCGACCGTCTTTATCGTTTTTCACTTCGAAGGATTTTAATATGACGGGGCGTTCATCGGAACCGAGGATGTTTCTTATGTCAGATTCGATTTCTTTGAATATCAGGATGAATTTGTCTCCGATGTGTTCTTCCAGGAAGTTCAAAAGCTCCGGACGGACTCCACCCATTATCATGGTGAATGTGTTGGTTCCAGAAGAAGAGATGTCTCCTTTTTCTGCAGAAGCTATAAAGGTGGGAAAATCGTGCGCAATGAAATACTTCATGTATTCGCCAGCAGCCATGGGTAAGGTCGCGACTTCCCGGTTTGTGTTGGGTTTGGGAAATTTCTTAGTTTTATCCAACTGGCTGACGGCAACCGGATATACCTGATAGGTGATGTTGCTTCCAAAAGTGTGTTTGTCGGATACATCTTCGATGTTACCAATTGCCATCATACTTGCAAAGGTGGTACCTCCCAGTCCGGAGAGACAGAACACAGATGATTCCGGATCCAGGATGGCTCCAACAGCAAATATTACTCCAAGCAGGAGCATGAAACAGAGGAAGAATTTATGTTGTACTTGAAATTTTGATTGCATAATAATTATTTGTTTGAATGGTTTTTAAATGAAGGTACACCCGGAAGTGTACCTTCGTTGATAATCAATATGAAGAGAGGATCAGCATGCACGTGCACCCGGAATATTGGGTTGAAGTTTTTTATTGATTTCACGGGTTCCACCTACACACCTTTCTAATTCAATGAATTTGCCGGCAGCATTTAAGACAACCATGATGTAATCACCTACTTTTGTCGGTGTCCAGTTGCTCTCAATACCTGCGAATTGACCTTGTTTTTTTACACTACTTGGATTTGTTTCCGAACCACACTCTATGATGTATCCGGTTCCTCTTTGTGGTGTTTCAATTTCTGTAATCTCTGTTGCTGCTGTATTTTCGGAAGTAACAAACCAGAATACATCAGTGCCAGGCTTTATTGTGGTAATATCCTGAGCGATTAACTGGCAAGGTTTATTCATAAATATTTGCTGTAGCTTATATTTATTGTTGATTAACTCCTCACGGTTTTTGCAGTTGATTCCAACATGAGCAGCTCCACAACCTTCTTTCCAGGTAGACCAGGTGCGTACCATTTCCATGCCTTTTTCAAACTGAACGGCTAACATTTCTCCTGGTATATTCTCTATTAACT
>JAJQES010000325.1 GCA_021201565.1 Tannerellaceae bacterium | reverse complement strand
ATTCAGTTCACTCTTCGCAAACTCTTCCAGAAAGATTTTGGTATTGGGTTCAATTATTCGATTATACCGGCTCATCCACCTATTATTCTGGCGATACATATTGTTGAAAAAGAGATAATAGTTACTGTTATTGATAAAGTAGGCTTCATACGCGGTCTGCTGCATCCCTTTAGGATCTACCGGCAGATAAGCCAGAAAAACATTCAGGCGTTCTCCTTCCGGAGTCTCTTCAACCCGGACTTCCTGCTGTTTCGGGGTTTCTACGATCTTAGGTTGTTGAACAGGGGGAGCTGTAATAACCGGACGATTGTCTTTCCGAACCTGCATATCATTACTACCTACCACAACACATTCCCGGATCAGAGCCGGTATTTCAAAACCGTCCTCATCCTCAACCAATACCTGGTCTTTTCCCCGGAAAGCAGTGACCACTCCACCTCCTACACTATTCAGAAAACGTACTTTATCTCCTATCTTTACAGACATAATTTTCTACACTTAATGGTTATCAAGACAAAGTTCACTAATTTTGCGCAATAAATAAAAGAATGACATCAAAAACTAAACATATACGTATTGAGGAGTATAATTACGAACTGCCGGATGAAAAAATAGCCAGATTTCCTCTGCAACGGCGTGACGAATCCAAACTCCTTCTTTATAAAGAACAATCCATTTCTGAAAAGAGATTTAAAGAATTACCGGATTTGCTACCTTCCGGTTCTCTGATTGTATTCAACAATACCAAAGTGATCCAGGCACGTCTGATTTTCCGGAAAGAGACAGGCGCACGTATTGAGATCTTCTGTCTGGAACCGGCCGTTCCACACGACTATGCATTAATTTTCCAGCAAACCCACACATGTAGCTGGATTTGTCTGGTAGGTAATCTGAAAAAGTGGAAAACAGGAAGCCTGGCCTGCGAATTTACCATAGATGGTACAACAGTTTGTCTACAGGCGATCCGGAAAGCATCCTATGGAGATAGTCATTTGATTGAATTTAGCTGGGATCATCCGGAATATACCTTTGCCGATTTACTGGATGCTGCCGGTATCCTGCCAATTCCCCCCTATTTAAACCGGGAGGCAGAAGAGCAGGACCTGGAAACTTATCAAACTGTTTACTCCAAAATTAAAGGTTCTGTCGCTGCTCCAACAGCCGGATTGCATTTTACTCCCGAAGTTTTATCTGAATTAGATGCAAAAGGTTTTGTTCGTGAAGAGGTAACTCTGCATGTAGGAGCCGGCACATTTAAGCCCGTAAAAAGTGAAACCATTGAGGACCATGAAATGCATACGGAGTTTATTTCAGTAAACAAGGAAACACTTATTCGTATCAGGGAACATCTGGGACAGATTATTGCAGTAGGGACTACTTCAGTACGTACCCTGGAAAGCCTCTATTATATCGGTGCCAGTTTAGTAAAACAGCCCCATCCCTCCATGGAAGATATGGCTGTAAAACAATGGGCTCCCTACGAGGCAGCCGATCCATCTATCAGTCCGGCAGAAGCTCTGAATGAAATCATACACTATCTGGAAAGGACAGGCAGCGAAAAATTAACAACTTCCACCCGGATCATCATTGCACCCGGCTACGAATTCAAAATTGTAAAAGGAATTGTTACAAACTTCCATCAGCCTAAAAGCACATTGTTGTTACTCATCTCTGCGTTCGTCAAAGGAGATTGGAAAAAAATTTATGATTATGCCCTCTCTCATGAGTTCCGTTTCCTGAGCTACGGGGATAGTTCGTTGTTACTGCCGTAAATACAAACATTCGATACAGAGACACAATAAATCCCTTTCATTACCGTTTTATTGATAATATGAAAACGGTTTATATGAAGAAGGGGATCATCTGCTCCATACTACTACTGATCATTTGCTCCTGTCAAACCCGGCAACTACGAGTAGCGAATAAGGCTTATCAACGGGGTGAATATGCAGAAGCTGGGAAACGGTATCATTCTCTGTACAGAAAAGTATCTTTAAAAAAAAGAGCAACAAAAGGATTTATTGCATTCCGGATGGGTACCTGCTATGAAAAGATGCATTATACCTCCCGTTCCATTACAGCTTACCGGAATGCACTCCGGTATCAGCATCCGGATACAAGTCTACTTTTGCGGCTGGCATTCCAACACCACCGGAATGGACAATACAGGGAAGCAATTTCTTTTTATACGCACTATTTAACTCTCTATCCGGAACATCCATTAGCTATAAACGGATTATCCGGATGTGCGTTTGCAGAGACAGAAAAACAAAATAGTTCTTCCTACAAAATCATTTCGCTTCCGGAAATGAACTCCCGTTTCCGGGATTTTAGTCCGGTATGGTATGGAAAAGAGTATCCGGTACTCTATTTTATATCTTCCCGTGCGATAGATAAAAACGAAAAACATAGCCGGGTAACAGGAGTGCCTGTTCATAAACTGTTCCAAATCAAACAAACTCCTAAAGGCAAATGGGAGAAAACACAACTAATTGAAACACTTTTTACTCCGGAAGAGGAAACAGGTCCATGCTGTTTTTCCGGGAATGGACAAACGATTTATTATACAAGAACGACACCGGATCCTAAACATCCGGTACAGATCTATGTATCCCGCCGGTTTCATGCAGAGTGGACGAAAGGAAGACCCTTACAAGGAATTCCGGATGTATCCTGTAGTATGGCTCATCCGGCACTTTCGCCTGATGGGCTTTATCTCTATTTCACATCAGATATTCCGGGTGGATATGGAGGAATGGATCTTTACCGGGCACGGCTATACAATAGAGATTCCATCGGCCCCTGGGAAAATGCCGGTTCCGGAATCAATACAGCAGGCGATGAAATGTATCCATCCATTACCCAGGACGGAATCCTTTATTTTTCTTCCAACGGACATCCGGGTCTGGGTGGACTGGACCTCTTCCGGGCAAGCAAGGAGAACGATCAATGGATAATACAAAACATGGGTATGCCATTCAATTCTCCGGCCGATGATTTTGGGATATGTTGGCAACCCGCAGAAAAAGGTTTTTTTAGTTCCGCCCGTACGAACGCACGGGGATATGAACAAATCTATTTTTTTGAGCGAATTAACCCACAAATAAAAGTACACGGAACCCTCTACGACCGTGAAGGGCAGCTTTTATCTGATGGTGAAATCAGGTTGATAAGCTCCAAAGGAGAAAACCGGAAACTCTCTCTTTCTCCCAACGGCTATTATTCCTTTACTTTAGATGCAGATACAGAATATATGCTTATGGCTTCCTGTGCAGGATATCTTAACCAACCGGTAAGTCTCCGGACAGAACCGGAAGAAAAAGATGAAGTTTACCGGATCGACTTCTATCTGACCCAACCCGGTACTCCGGAACTGCTTTATACGGTGTTCTTTGATTATAACTCCGAACTTGTACGTCCGGACATGCAAATGGTATTAGAAGTACTTACAAAAACATTAAACGAATTTCCCTGGATCACAATCAGGATCATCTCCCATACTGACCGCCATGGAAGTGAAGAATATAATCAGCTATTATCAGAAAAACGATCCGAAGCAGTTATCAAATACCTCCTTCAACACGGAATTCCTGAGGACAGATTGACCGGCCAGGGAAAAGGTAAACAAACTCCCCGGATAATTTCCAGAGAAGATGCTATCCAATATAGAATTTTTGAAGAAGGAACTGTGCTCACTCCGGAATATATTGAAACTCTTCCGGAACAGGAAAAAAAACTCGCAGACCAACTCAACAGGCGCACTGAATTTCACATCGTGTCAACAGACTATAATCTGTTTTGAGAGAGCAGCAATAGTATGAAAAAAGGCACGCAGAATACATGCGTGCCTTTTTTATCTGTGAGTATTCAGCGGTTTATTTGTCTACAGAAAATTTGTAGATACAACGGCTGTAATAGTTTTCACCCGGACGTAATACTGTGCTGGGGAATTCGGGTTGGTTCGGACTATCCGGATAGTGCTGAGTTTCCAGACAGAATGCACCACGGAACGGATATACCACCCCATGTTTACCTTTATCTCCATTTTCATCCATAAAGTTACCGGCATAAAACTGAATACCCGGTTCGTTGGTATATACTTCCATAACAATCCCGCTTGTTTTTGATTCGGCACGGGCAGCGACCTTATTGATATCACCTTTGGTATTTAGTACCCAGTTATGGTCATATCCTTTACCGAACTGCAACTGTTGGAATTCTTCGTCTATATGAGCACCGATAGCCACCGGATTACGCAAATCCATAGGAGTTCCTTCTACATCTTCGATACCTGTTGGAATTAATGTTTCCCCTACCGGAGTATACTGGTCGGCATTGATCATGATCAACTGATCCAGATTTTGTGAACTCAGGTCTCCGGACAGGTTGAAATAGCTATGATTTGTAAGGTTGACTACAGTCGGTTTGTCGGTAGTTGCTTCATATTGAATATCAATAGCATTATCATTCGTCAGCTTATAAGTCACCTTTATATCCAGATTTCCCGGATAGCCGGCTTCACCGTCCACGGAAAGATATCTCAGTTCCAAAGTCTGGTTATCGATCTGTTTTCCGTCCCATACTCTGGTATGGTATCCATCCGGACCTCCGTGAAGCGAATGCCCGAAATTATTCTGCGGCAAAGTATACTCCTCGCCATCCAATGTAAATTTACCCTCTTTGATGCGGTTTCCGTAACGTCCGATCAATGCGCCATAATTACCGGACGGATTATTCGCATAATCAGCAATGTTATCATATCCCAGTACCACATCCGTCATTTTACCATTTTTATCAGGCACCATCAAAGACACTAAGCGGCCTCCCAGATTTGTGATACATGCTTCTGCTCCATTACTGTTGGTCAACACATAGAGTTCTGTCTGTTTTCCCTGAAGTTCGGATACAAAGTCGGATTTTTTTAATCCCGAAAGAGTCGTTTCCTCCGGTTTGTTTTCATTACATGCCATTAACAGGCACACAGATAAAGCCATAGCGGCCATACTCAGTCTTTTCATCGTCTTAAAATAATTTAGTAATTTCTTTAAACCTTCCACCAGCAAATATAGTGCATATTTGTTAAATTTGTAAGCTATTTCTTTTCTAATAATCCGTCATTTCTAACAAAATCCGTTCAAATCATAAAAATAATAAGTCACGATCTTTCTCCTTTCATTTTAAAATTGTCAATTATCAATTATTTCCTACATTTGCATTCTACCAAAATAGCAAGTATGAAACAATATATAGAACTGTTGGAACGGGTTCTCCGGGAAGGTGTGAAAAAAGAGGATCGAACCGGCACAGGCACTTATAGTGTGTTCGGACATCAGATGCGTTTCAATCTGGAAGAGGGTTTTCCTTTGTTGACAACAAAAAAACTGCATCTTAAATCCATCATTTATGAATTACTCTGGTTCCTGAAAGGAGACACCAATGCTAAATATCTGCAGGATCACGGAGTCCGCATCTGGAACGAATGGGCAGATGCCAACGGAGACCTGGGACATATTTATGGCTACCAGTGGCGTTCATGGCCGGATTATAAAGGGGGATCCATTGACCAGATCACGGAAGCCGTAGATATGATTAAAAACAATCCGGATTCACGGCGTATTATTGTGAGTGCCTGGAATGTTGGAGATCTGGAAAACATGAATCTTCCTCCCTGTCATGCCTTCTTCCAGTTTTATGTAGCAAATGGAAAACTGAGCCTGCAACTCTATCAGCGAAGCGCGGATATTTTCCTGGGAGTCCCTTTCAATATTGCTTCTTATGCACTATTGTTGCAGATGATGGCACAGGTAACCGGACTAAAAGCGGGAGATTTCATCCATACACTGGGGGATGCGCATATTTATACCAATCATCTGGAACAGGTGAAACTACAACTCTCCCGTGAACCGAAACCTCTCCCTGTCATGGAGATCAATCCGGAAGTAAAAAGTATTTTTGATTTTCAATACGAAGATTTTGAACTGAAAGGTTATGAAGCTCACCCCCATATTAAAGGGATAGTTGCTGTCTGACCTTTCTACTATTCTCAATTGCTATAAACTAAATGATAATAAAAATATGAGTACAGTTTCGATTATTGCCGCTATTGCCGAAAAAAACGCAATCGGTAAAAACCAACAGCTTTTGTGTCATTTACCGAATGACCTGAAACGGTTTAAAGAACTGACAAACGGCCACGCGATCGTCATGGGACGGAAAACATTTGAGTCTCTGCCGAAAGGAGCATTGCCTAATCGTAAAAATATAATACTGACATCGGTTCCGGATGCTGGCTTTATAGATTGTTTTGCCTGTGCTTCAATAGAAGAAGCGTTAGATATCTGCGAAAAAGAAGAAGAGATCTTTATGATCGGGGGAGCAATGGTGTATAAACAGGCGCTTGAAATCGCCGATAAGATGTATCTGACCCATATTCACCATACCTTTGAAACAGCAGATACTTTTTTTCCGGAGATTAATTATGCGGAATGGAATGAGGTAGAACGAGAATACTTTCCAACTGATGAACGGCATGCCTATCCCTATTCATTTGTAACC
>JAJQES010000294.1 GCA_021201565.1 Tannerellaceae bacterium | reverse complement strand
CCATTGATGCGTCTTTACCACCACCGACGAAAATATCTTTTTCCATTGAGACCATCAACCAGTTGTTTCCGGCCGCTTTTACTATTGCTATGTTGGGAGCTATTGAATCGCTGTTGTCAGCCACAGTAGCCGATGGAGTAACAGGCGACCAGCATAATTCCAATACAGAGTTGATCGCGCAGGGAGCTGCCAATATAGTGGTACCTATATTCGGAGGTATTCCTGTCACAGGTGCTATTGCCCGTACCATGACCAATATCAATAACGGGGGACAAACCCCGGTCGCCGGAATTATCCATGCCATTATCTTATTACTGATCCTCCTGTTTTTAGGACCGCTTACCAAACATATTCCTATGGCTTGCCTGGCCGGGGTGTTGATTATTGTGTCCTATAATATGAGTGAGTGGCGAACATTCAGGTCACTTATGAAAAATCCCAAAAGCGATGTGGTTGTTTTACTCCTTACTTTTTTCCTGACCGTTGTCTTCGACCTGACGATTGCTATTATGGTCGGGCTGCTGATCGCTATGTTCCTCTTTATGCGCCGGGTGATGGAAACAACCCGTATATCCGTCACTACGGAGAAAATTGACCTGTCTGGTGAAGGGGAAATTTATCATGACAATGAAGTATTGGAACTGGCCAAAGGGGTGGAAGTGTACGAAATTGATGGTCCTTTCTTCTTCGGGGTCGCGAATAAATTTGACGGAGTTATGAAAAATCTGCGTGAGAAACCTGTGGTCCGGATCATACGTATGCGGAAAGTTCCTTTCATGGACTCCACAGGCCTTCATAACCTGGAAAGTCTCCTCCGTTTATCCCGTTCCAAAAAGATCCACATGATCCTGTCCGGAGTAAATCCGGAGGTACATGCTGTACTGCGTAATTCCGGTTTTGAAGAAAAGATCGGTGGAGAAAATATTTGCAGTAACATCAATGAAGCAGTAGAAAAAGCAAATATAGTAGCAAAGAAGATCTAACACCCTTCATTGTTCCGGAGAGGCCCGGTAGAGGATCTGGCAATTAAAGATTCAGGCGGCTCTTCAATAACTTATATCCTGTCAGGCTGGCTTTTAAAGAGGTGCCGTTTTTTAGCAGGACATGGTAACTCTCTTTTCCGAACAGCTCAATACGCGAAAGCTGGCTACTGTTAATGATCGTAGAGCGGTGAATACGGATAAAGGTGACCGGCAGGGAAGCCTCCAGGGATTTCATGGTTTGCTCTTTTATAAACTGTCCCCCGGCAGTAAAAATATTTACATAATCCCCACAGGCCTGTATAAAAAAGAGTTCTTCCATGGGGATAATATGTATATGTGCCCCATCCTTTACGGATATATGCTGAATGACCTCTTTTAAATCTTTTGTCTCTTCTTCCGGAAGTGCCGGCAAATCAGTTTGTACAACAGGCTCTTCCGGTATTTGGGTGGCATACCATTGCAGCATAATGATCCACCCCAACATCCCAATTACAAAAAGGAGAGGTACCTGGTACAGGAAAGCGGCTTCCTCTATCCAACCTGTGGTAACAAATAGCAGGAAACAGACTGTTAGATGTAGACATTCTAACAGTATACCGCTTACTGCTTTTGCAGGCAGGTATTTAATATATAACGAAAGATACCATCCATAATAGAATAAAATACTCCATATTGCAGCGTTTATAAATCCCTGCCATAGACATTGGTTCCAGGGGAACTCCTGATACCAGCGTATCAAAAAAGCTGTCAGGAGGGCTGTGCCTAAAAACAGGAGCAGGCAGGCCAGCCCATGGAGTATTGTTTTTCTGAACGGATGCGTGTCCATCAATTTTTAATTTCAAGTCCGCTAAATGATAGTTTCCCCCGGATGATCAGTTTATGGGAAGTATCTATCCTTTCATCATATCCCTGGTAGCGTTTATCATTAAAACCGCTTAAAGCCGTATCTACATCTACCTGTACATACCAATGTGCAGGGACATAGATTTCCACCCCGCCAAAGGAACTGTCTATAGTCAGTGTCACTTCCGGATCTTCCAGTTCTGTTCTTCTGAGATCCACAATGGTATTGCCAAAGGAGTTATAAACCCGTCCTCCTTTAAAATAAGGATCAAACACAATGTGCTGGGCAGATCCGAAAGCAACTTCCGAGGAAAGGAAACCGTTTACTGTGGAAGAAGCATTTTTCATATCTTTATTACCAAAGAGCTGGGATCGTCCGGAAGAGGTATTATTCAGACGGCTTAGCAGAATCGCGACTCCGGTAAAAATAAATACAGCCGGCCAGAATGTAAAGACTGCGCGTCCGGGCCACCAGGGCATATGTGGGAATAAGAAATAAACACCGATTGTGACCAGGATAGCTCCTCCCACAATTTTATGTTTGATCAGTTGTACTACCCCGATCACTACCAGTAACATTTGCCAGGAAACCAGAAAATGGTAAACCGGATAACTTAAAATGCCCAGGTTACGCAGGATCAGCAAAAAACCTATCGCAATAAAGACACCGGCGGTGGCTACCACATCTACTTTATGATGCCAGGAAGAATGATTCATTTGAGCCATAATCGATTTGTTTTAAATTTGAGAGTAAAAGTAGCGTTTCTGTCTTCCTATAGCAAGAGGAAAACGTTGATGAATGCTAATTCCCCGACAAAATACGGAAAATACCCGACAAAAAAAGGTGCATCCCTTTCGGGGATACACCTTCCCATAAACAATTAAAGGCTGTCATCACGACAACCCCTAATCAAACTTTGTTAACCTTAAATCTAATACTATTATGAAAAAACCACAATGCAAAGATACATTCCTTTTATAAACCGTCAAGTGTTAAAATGCTAAATAACATTTCGGAACCTATAAGAAATTCTAATGAATAACCCAAACACTCTTATTCTTGATTACAAATGTTAAAATTAAGGGTTTCCTATGAATTCTACACTCAAATAAGGAGAGATCTTGTGAAGAGACTTTCCGGAATGAATATTTTTTTATTTGAGATTTAACTTTATCTTTGGAAGTCCTATACCCTTTACCAGATGATAGTTGATAAATCTTTACCCAAATTTGACCTTCCTGTGGAGTTTATGGCAGGAGACGAGTTTTTCGGAGACATCCTTACTTATTACAGTAAGTTTCCCTGTAAAATTAAATCCTTTTTGTTTGTACTTTGTAAAGAAGGGAGCATCCGGGGAACCATTAATCAGCATGTGTATACTATCCGGGCCGGAGATCTGGTTACACTCATTCCGGGAACCTTTATTCAGATCCATGAGTTAGACAAAAATATCCGGCTCATCTTTGCCGGTTTTTCTTCCGGATTTATCGAAGGGAATGTACAGATCACCCAGTTGGATCTTCATCCGGTTATCTGGGAGCATCCTGTTTTACATCTTACAGACGAGACTACATGTTTTTATAATGATTTCTTTACTTTGTTGATCAATGGAGGACGGACAGAAGATATCACATTTAATCCGGACGCATTGAAAGGGATTCTTCAGTTTACACTGGCACAGATCTCCGCTGCTTACAAAAAACAATTTCATACGGAGGCCTATAAATTAAACCGGAGCAATGAAATCCTGACGAAGTTTTTACGCCTGTTACATGAACATTACCACAAAGAGCACAGTGTTTCATTCTATGCGGACAAAGTAGGAATTACTTTCCAGCACTTTTGTAAAACGATTAAACAAAGCACTGGTAAAACCCCTTCGGAAATCATTAATAACATCCTGATCATGGATGCCAAGTCTTATCTGAAATCTACCTCCTTCTCTGTAAAAGAGATTGCTGTGGCCCTTGGATTCCAGAACACCAGTTTCTTCTCTAAATTCTTTAAACATCATACGGCAATGACTCCACAGGAATACAGAGGAAAATAAAAAAGGTTGCCCGGAAACAGATCCGGACAACCTCCTGCTATCTACAGTATATTCTATTAATCCTGTAATTTCGCTGAAATGAACTCACGGTTCAGACGGGCGATGTTGCTGATAGAAATGTCTTTGGGACATTCAGCTTCACAGGCACGGGTGTTGGTACAGTTACCAAACCCAAGTTCGTCCATTTTAGCGACCATGGCTTTAGCCCGGCGGGCAGCTTCTACGCGTCCCTGGGGAAGTAAAGCCAACTGGCTTACTTTTGCAGAAACGAATAACATAGCCGAACCGTTTTTACAGGCTGCTGCACAGGCACCACAACTAATGCAGGAAGCGGCATCCATTGCCAGGTCAGCATCCTGTTTAGGAATTGGAATAGCATTTGCATCAGGTACTCCTCCTGTATTTACCGAAACGAATCCACCTGCCTGTATAATCTTATCATAAGCACTACGGTCTACCATGAGGTCACGAATTACCGGAAAACCGGCTGAACGCCACGGTTCAATAGTAATGGTAGCGCCGTCGTCAAATTTACGCATGTGTAACTGACAGGTAGTGATACTTTGATCCGGTCCGTGAGGATGTCCGTTGATATACAAAGAACACATTCCGCAGATACCTTCGCGACAGTCGTGATCAAAAACAATCGGCTCTTTACCCTCATTTACTAACTGTTCGTTCAGAACATCCAGCATCTCCAGGAACGAACTGCCCTGGGAAATACCATTCAGCTGGTAAGACTCAAAAGCTCCTTTGCTCTTTCTGTCTTTCTGACGCCAGACTTTAACGGTGATATTTATATTTTTATCCATAATGAATTTCTTTTTTTGTAGTTTGTAGTTGATAGTTAGTAGTTAGTAGAATTTTTCTTTAAGTTGGACAGTTTTCTACTAACTACCAACTACTAACTACTATCTACCTGATAATTAATTAGCTCTTATAATTACGTTGTTGACGTACTATAAACTCGTAATCAAGCGGTTCTTTCAACAACACAGGATCTGTGTCCTCTCCCTGGTATTCCCAGCAGGATACATACGAGAATTTATCATCCTGGCGTAATGCTTCCCCTTCCGGCGTCTGGTATTCTTCGCGGAAGTGACCACCACAAGACTCTTCACGGTCCAATGCATCCCGGGCCATCAAATCACCAATCTCGATAAAGTCAGCTAAACGAAGCGCCTTTTCCAGTTCCACATTCAGTTCATTGGCTTCACCCGGTATACGTACGTTGCTCCAGAATTCTTTCTTAACAGCCTTAATATCATTAATAGCTTTTTTCAATCCTTCGGCATTACGTGCCATACCTACAAAGTCCCACATAATGTGACCCAGTTCTTTATGGATACTATCAACAGAACGTTTACCTTTAATGCTCATTAGTTTGGCAATCCGGTCTTTGATTCCTTTTTCAGCCTGTTCAAATTCAGGTAAGTCTGTACTGAAACGGGGAACCTGGATCTGGTCTGCCAGATAGTTCTGAATGGTATAAGGCAATACAAAATAACCATCCGCCAATCCCTGCATCAAAGCTGAAGCTCCCAGACGGTTCGCACCGTGGTCAGAGAAGTTCGCTTCACCGATAGCAAACAGACCCGGTACAGAAGTCATTAACTCATAGTCAACCCAGATACCACCCATGGTATAGTGGAGCGCCGGGAAGATCATCATCGGAGTTTCATATGGATTATCATCTACAATCTTTTCATACATCTGGAACAGGTTACCATAACGCTGTTCAACGACGTTTTTACCCAGACGGTTGATCGCATCCGAGAAGTCCAGATAAACAGCCAGCCCGGTATTACCTACCCCAAAGCCTGCGTCACATCTTTCTTTAGCCGCACGTGATGCTACGTCGCGTGGCACCAGGTTTCCGAAGGCAGGATAACGACGTTCCAGATAATAGTCACGGTCTTCTTCTTTAATCTGTGTAGGTTTCAGTTTACCTTCACGGATTGCCTGTGCATCTTCCGGTTTCTTTGGAACCCAGATCCGTCCGTCGTTACGAAGCGATTCAGACATCAGAGTCAGTTTAGACTGGAATTCACCGTGTACGGGAATACAGGTCGGGTGGATCTGAGCCATACAAGGATTTGCAAACCAGGCACCTTTCTTATAACATTGCCATGCGGCAGACCCGTTAGAGGCCATCGCATTCGTAGAAAGGAAGAACGTATTAGCATATCCTCCGGTTCCGATCACTACTGCATGAGCTGAGAAACGTTCGATTTCACCTGTCACCAGATTGCGGGCAATAATACCACGGGCACGTCCGTCGACGATTACCACGTCCAGCATTTCGTAACGGGTGTACATTTTCACTTTACCCAACCCGATCTGGCGGCTCAGTGCAGAGTAAGCACCCAGCAACAACTGCTGGCCGGTCTGACCACGGGCATAGAATGTACGGGATACCTGGGCACCCCCGAAAGAACGGTTGTCAAGTAAGCCTCCGTATTCACGTGCGAAAGGAACTCCCTGGGCTACACACTGGTCAATGATGCTGTTCGCAACTTCAGCCAGGCGGTACACATTTGCCTCACGGGCACGGTAGTCACCCCCTTTGATTGTATCATAAAACAGACGGTACACAGAGTCACCATCATTCTGGTAATTTTTAGCAGCATTGATACCTCCCTGTGCGGCAATAGAGTGTGCACGGCGGGGAGAATCCTGAATACAGAAGTTCAGGACATTGAATC
>JAJQES010000297.1 GCA_021201565.1 Tannerellaceae bacterium | reverse complement strand
CGGCAGCGTCAGATGTGTATAAGAGACAGGAATATAGCCATATTCCTATCCTTCTTTTAACTGCTAAAAATCAGGAAGAAGACCGGATTAATGCTTATGAATCCGGAGCAGATGGGTATATTACAAAACCCTTTAATTTGTCTTTGTTACATGCGCGTATACAAAATCTATTGAAGAAAAAAGAACGTTCCGCACGGGATTTTAAGAAACAACTTGTATTTGAGGTTCAGGAAATGGAATATACAAGTATTGATGAGGAATTTTTACAAAAGGCAATTGCTTGTGTGCATAGACATCTGAAAGATCAGGATTTTGATCAGATGCAATTTATTGAAGAAATGAATACCAGTAAATCAACACTTTATAAAAAACTGAAATCATTAACCGGTCTCAATACCTCCGGTTTTATTCGTAATATCCGCCTAAAGGCTGCTTGTAAATTAATGGAAGAAAAAGGAAATAGTATACGCGTTTCTGAGTTGGCATATGCTGTAGGATTCAATGATCCGAAATATTTCAGTGCCAGTTTTAAGAAAGAATTTGGAATGCTTCCTTCCGAATATATGGAAAAATATAATATTATCTCTTCTGGTGGTAAAGAAGAATAAAAGTCCTTTCATAGTAAGATTTTTTTACTTATCAGATCTGTATAGGAAATGAATAGGTAGATAATTTTGGAACTTTTTACTTTTTAGAGTTCAATTTTAATTATACTATCTATTTCTATATATCTGAAGTGTTATAATCCATTATTAGTTTAATAGGATTATCTAATCTCTTTTAGGGAAGGCTATAGTAAGATGTCAAAAAGACTAAAACCGCTTAAGGGGTATTAGTAAAAATATCTCTAAAATTCCAACAAGGTCGAATTATGGTTTAAATATCTCTGTAAAGAGATTACAGAAAGAGTGGAGACATTTTAGAATCATATTTAGACATACATTTTAAAAATAGTAAACATATTTGCACATATCAAAAGTTAGAAACCGCAATGTATAACCATTAAATGAGTAAAATAATGAAGAAACATCCTATTTTTTGCCTTAGTCTTATCCAAACTATTCCTATTGAGTGAGTGATAGGAAGTGTCTTATTAAAGACAAAATCAAAATAGAAATTTTTCCTAATCAAATAAATAAAGCAGTTCTCAACCATTTTAATTATTTAGTGCATGAAAAGATATTCTGGTAGTATACGACAGAACTTAGTCCTACTTGGACTATTTCCGGTGTTACACGCAAGTGTACCCGAGGTATTGCCTCTGCCTGTGACTGACATCAGTCAACAGAGCAGGCAAATCACAGGTGTAGTAGTGGATGATTTTGGCGATCCGGTGATTGGAGCGAATGTGGTAGAAAAAGGCACTTTGAATGGTACAATGACGGATCTGGATGGTAAATTTTCATTAACTGTTCCAAATAACGCTACTTTACAAATCACTTATATTGGTTTCATTTCACAGGAAATCGCAGTAAATGGTCAAAGCGTTTTTAACATTCAGTTAAGAGAAGACACCCAAACATTAGAAGAGGTGGTTGTTGTAGGGTATGGAACGATGCGGAAGAAAGATCTTACCGGATCGATCGTTCAGATTCGTCCGGATAATCTTGTCAATGAGAGTCCTAAAACCGTACAGGATCTTCTTCGTGGTACCCCTGGTGTTCAGATTGGGTATGATGCTTCGGCAAAAGGAGGAGGTTCCATGAAGATTCGTGGACAACGATCTGTCTACACAGACGGTGGACATAATGATCCATTAATTATTTTAGATGGTATGATGTTTTACGGGGAACTGTCTGAAATTAATCCGGATGATATCGGACAAATTGACATTCTTAAAGATGCTTCTTCTGCTGCAATTTATGGTGCAAAAGCAGCTAATGGTGTAATCATCATTACTACTAAAAAAGGTAAATTAGGTAAACCGGTGATCAACGTAAGTACAAATGTTGGTTTAACTACCAAAAGTTCCTATCGCGAAGTATATAGTCCGGACGGATATATGCAATATCGTGAAGATTGGTATAAATCTCCTACTTATGGAATGAATGAGACTACAGGAATTTATGAAGCCTATCAAAATAGTTATGCAGATAGACCCGGTTATTTTGACAGACCCGGAAATATTGGTAATTATGGAGTATCATTGGATGCCTGGAGAGGGTATACTACGAATGAAAGTGGTGAATCTGATCTAAGTATTTATGCCAAACGGCTCAATTTAAGCGGTCTGGTACTTGAAAATTACCTGGCAGGCAGAACTTTTGACTGGTATAAACATACATTCCGTACCGGTTTTAATCAGGATTATAATGCAAGTGTTTCGGGAGCCAGTGAACGTATGAACTATTATATGTCTTTTGGATATATGAGAAACGAAGGGGCTGTTCAGGGTAATGAATATAAAACCATGCGCGCAAATCTGAAGCTGGATGGAAAAGTTACAGATTGGTTAGAGGTTAGTACAAATATTAATTTTCAGGATCGTACAGATGGTGATATCCAGCCTGAACTGGGAACAGACTATTGGGATAACAACCAGCTTCGTAATAGTCCTTATGCTTCTTATAGAGATGAAGATGGAAACCTGGTAGTACACCCGATGGGTTCAAGTGCTTCCAATAAAGGAGTCAATTATGATTTTGAAAAACAATATCTCGAATTGGAAAAAGGTTATCAGGTATTGAATACAATGTTTTCTGTTAAGGTAAAATTGCCATATAATATTAATTATTCGTTTAATATTGCTCCTCGTTTCCAATATTTCTATGATCGTTATTTTGTTTCTTCCGAACATCCGGACAGAACATCTACTGACAGCCAGGTAAACAGAGAGCAGGCTAAACGTTTTGATTGGTCATTAAATAATACGATCAGCTGGCAACAAACTTTTGCAAATAAACACAATGTGAATCTGACATTGGTACAGGAAGCTGAAGAAAGACGCTATTGGCAGGATAGAATTGAAGCCAGAAATATTCTTCCTTCAGATGCGTTGGGTTTCCATAATACAACCAATGCAACAAGTGCTGATAGTAAATTCTCCTCAACAGATACACACGAAACAGCAAATGCCTTGTTAGCACGTTTGTTCTACTCGTATGATGATCGTTATATGGTAACTGCATCTGTAAGACGGGATGGCTATTCTGCGTTTGGTAGTTCCAATCCGTATGCGACTTTCCCTTCAGTTGCTTTGGCCTGGTCATTTGCTGATGAAAAGTTTTTCGATTGGTATCCTTTGAGTACCGGTAAACTACGTGCTTCCTGGGGAAAAAACGGAAACCGTTCTCTGAATGATCCGTATATTTCACTCGCAAATTTAGGAGCAGGAACCGGTAAAACCATGGGATATGTGGATGCATCCGGTAACACTATCCAAATGAAATATTTAAGTGTAGACCGTATGGCCAATCCGCATTTACAATGGGAAAAAACAACAGCTTATAATATCGGATTAGATTTTGGCTTCCTGGGAGATCGTATTGCAGGTAATATCGAATATTATATCATGAATACCCATGATATGATTATGAGTCAACGATTACCCGGATTCTCCGGATTCAGTTCTATTGCAACTAATCTGGGAGAAGTACAAAACCGGGGAATTGAAATTGCACTTAATACAGTCAATATTCAGAATAAAAATTTTGAATGGACAACCAGTATTGGATTCTCATATAACAAAAACCAGGTCAAGCATCTGTATTATGAAAATGAAAATGTATATGATACAGCAGGAAATATAATAGGTACAAAAGAGATGGATGACACATCCAATGGTTGGTTTATAGGACAACCTATTGGTGTTATCTGGGACTACAATGTAACCGGTATCTGGCAGGTTGACGAAATCGAGGAGGCTGCCAGACATGGACAAAGACCCGGAGATCCAAAAGTAGCCAATAATTATACTGCAGATGATGAAGTTAATGAAGATGGAACAATTAAACCGGTTTATAATGATAAGGATAAGGAATTTTTAGGACAAACTAATCCCCCTTATCACTGGTCTATACGAAATGAATTTACATTCTGGAAAAACCTGAGTTTTTCTTTCAACATTTATTCTTATATGGGTCATAAAAGTCTTTCCGGAAATTATCTGAATCAGGATAATGGAGGTTCAATGATCACTTATGGATTAAATACATTTAAGAAAGAGTACTGGACTCCGGAAAACCCCAGTAATAAATATGGTCGATTAGATGCACAGGGACCTTCCGGACTCTCAACTCCCCGAAGAATTCATAACCGTAATTTCATTCGTTTGGATAACATTGCAATAGCCTATACTATACCAAGATCCATTACCTCCAAATGGAATGTAGAACGAGTAAAAGTACATGGTACTATCCGTAATGTAGCCGTTTGGAAAAAAGATTGGGAATATGGAGATCCCGAAACAGGAGATCTTGGAACCCGTATTTTCACTTTAGGTTTAAATTTAACATTCTAAAATACACAGATTATGAATAAGATACATAAAAATAGAATAAATAAGTTATCAGCAAAAGGGTTGATAATGATTCTATGTAGTTCATTCTTTTTCAGTGGTTGTTCCGACTTTCTGGATCCGGACCCACTATCCTTTTATGAACCAACAACAACTTTTCAGACTATTTCCGGACTGGAAGCAGCCTTAGCTATGACTGATAAGCATCTTCGTAATATGTATATACATTATGATGCTCAGAATATTGCAGTACCTATAGCTACCGAATATTTATTTTCGGAAATGCTTGCTTCCGGAAAAACAGATGATGGAGCATTATTTGCAGATATTGCTACAATTCTTACTCCGACTAATGGAGCTGAAAATGGTGACCGTAACCGGATAACCTATTATTGGGATGAGACTTATACCGGTATAAAATATGCCAATACCATTACCAGTTTTATTGATGCGGTTGAGGGATTGGACGAAGAAACCAAAAACATTTATATCGGGAGAGCTTATTTTCATCGTGCCCTTCGTTATTATAATCTTGTTTTTCAGTTTGGAGATATTCCACTGGTGACTAAGATCATTACTGTTCCTAAACAAGATTACCGTTCAACCAAGCGTGATGCAATCCTGGATATGATTACTAAGGATTTAGAGTTTGCTGTTGAATGGGTTCCTGAGCAGGCAGATATGACTTATATTGGTATGATTAATAAAGGCGCCTGCCGTCAACTACTTATAAAATGTTATCTGGCTACCGGACAGTTTCAAAAAGCAATTGACCAGGCTGATATACTGATTAATCAATCCGGTTATGAATTAATGAGAGATCCTTTTGGTTCCTTTAATGAAGGAGGAGAACCGGATACATGGCCTATTACACGGAATGTAATCTGGGATTTACACAGGCCTGAAAACAAACTGATTTCTGCTAACAAAGAACTTATTTTAGGTATGCCTAATAGAGGCGCATCTGCTGAATCTTTTTTAGATTTCCTTACTATGCGTATATTCGGACCTATGTGGAATAGTGGAGATATTACAACTCCGGACGGATATCAGGCTGTTAACAACTATGCACGGACAGATGGAAACTACAATAAAGAGTATGACTATCTAAGGGCTATTGGACGTGGTATCGGAACATTCCGGCATACCCCTTATGCTTCTAAATCAGTTTGGTATGTAAATGGGCAGGAAGATACTGCCGACTTACGTCATAATCATGAAGTTGGAAACTGGGGAAGAATGGAAGATATTAAATATAATAACCCCGCTTCTGAATGGTTTGGTGAAAATCTTCGCCTTTATCATCCGGAGAATAATAGCCTGTTATGTAGAGATACCACCCGTTGCTGGTATGACTGGCCTCATTATAAAATCTATTTAGAAGACGTACAGGCAGAAGCTAATTTAAGTTCCACTCAATTCAATGGAGCAACTAATGGAGGAAATGCCGACTGGTATTTTTATCGTCTTGCTGAAACTTATTTATTAAGAGCTGAAGCTAAATTTTATCTGAATAATATAGCCGGGGCAACCGAAGATGTAAATATAATCCGGAGAAGAGCAAATTGTGACCATCTCTACACAGCAGTGACGATTGGGGATATTATGGATGAACGCGCCCGTGAATTATTCCTTGAAGAATGGCGAAATGTAGAATTAACCCGTGTGTCTCTTTGCCTTGCTCTAAGTGGTCAGCCAGACGAATGGGGTAACACCTATGATATTAATACATTTGATAAACAATCCGGAACAGATAGAAATGGGGGTAGTTATTGGTATCAGAGAATTATACATTATAGTATGTATAACAAAAGTACTATAGAAGTAAGTGCCGGAACTTTTAATTATACTATGGATAAACGCAACATATACTGGCCTATACCAAACTCTGCTATTACAGCAAATAACAGGGGACAACTAAGTCAGAACTATGGATATGATGGATATGATCCTACGACTCCTGTATGGGAAACCTGGGAGGAAGCTGTAGCAGATGAAGATGTTGCTAATTAAAAAAGAACTTATAAGGTTATTAAAAAGCGACTGGAGGAATTCCAGTCGCTTTTTTGTTATTTCTTCTACTATTATTCACAATAATATGTAGGAATGATTCTACTGTATGTAAATTTCTTATAT
>JAJQES010000510.1 GCA_021201565.1 Tannerellaceae bacterium | reverse complement strand
ATTATAGAGCGGATTGAACATCCGTCTCCAGAGGAAACCCACTTTTACCACATCACCCGCAGTCGCATAGCTTGATGTACCTCCATCATAGAAAGTGACTAATTTTTGTCCTTTATAGGTATTGAGCCAGTACATACCGTTCGCCAGGACAGACGCATAAAAACGGGCATCTCTTCCCACACAACTGTTATGTGCCTTGATCGTTGCAAAATCATCCAACGGATGAAGATAATTTTCAGTAAATCCCTCATTGCTATATCCGGACAAAGGATCTACAATGGGGTACCCATTGCTTTGATAACCGGTTACAGGGTAACGTCCGGACTCACTCATCGGATAGGTATCCACCAGTTTCATGGAAGGACAATATCCTCCGTAGCCTTCCCGTACCACTTTGGGAGGGGCACAACGAACATTGTATTCCCATCCGCCATCCCAGAAACGGCCCCAGATAATTTCGCTGTTCCATTGCTCGAAAATCACATCCATATAGGAACGGATGGATCTTTTGAACGGATCGGTTTCCGTCTTGTCCTCGTACAATTCGTAGATTCCCATATCTATCACAACTTTGGCAGCACGGGCTGCATCTTCCCATTTCGACGGATCAGGGGTCTGTGGGAAAATAAACTCACCGTCTTTGTTTTTCATCCCTTTATAAAGGGTACACCCATTGAAAAGAGGCCTGGCCATATAAAGAGTCATACGGGATTTGGCAGCCATTGCCATTCCTTTGGTGATCCGTCCGTACCACTTTACATCTGAAATCTGTGCCGGAAGGATGGCAATGGCTTTATCGTATTCGGAAAGGATAAACTCCACATTTGTTTCTAACGGATGGCGGTCTATGCTTTCCGGACGGATCAGGTTATCCGCATCCTGGTCGCCCCATACGAATACAGGACCATATTTACGTAACAGGTAAAAATACAGGTAGGCCCGTATAAACCGTGCTTCCGCTTTCATGATCGCTTTATCGGTCTGGCTGATCTGTTCGTCCGGTACATTCTCTATATTGTTCATAAAGACCGTCGCCTGGTTGATCCCTTCATAACTGTCTGCCCAGGTATTATACGCCCACAAAGAGGTAGTCCAGGAACCATTTATAAAATTCAGCCAATCAATCCCTGATAACCAGGAAAAGTGTGCCTCATCGCTTCTGGCAACGACACTACCGTCTGTAAACATATCATGTTCTTTCGGCAGATAGCTGTACACATTTGCCAGATACTGTTCTGTTGTGCCCCGGGAGGAGAATACTTCTTCCAGTGTGATCTGGTTCTGCAATTCTACATCCAGATAACTGTCGCATGCTCCTATCAGGCAAGCCAGTCCAATCAACAATCCGTATATTTTTATTGCTTTCATATTTCTTATCCTTTAAAAAGTTATATTTAATCCCATAGACGCTGTTTTCATTTGTGGATAGACCCCTCCATATTGTGTATCCAATTCTGGATCCCACAATTTGAATGGACTAAATGTCAATAGATTGACCCCTTCTACAAAGACACGCAGATTAGACATGCCTGCTTTCCGGCTGATCTCTTTGGGGAATGTATATCCGAATCCTACATTTTTCAGGCGTAAAAAGGCCATATTCCGGAGCCAGAAGCTGGAATCCCGGTTATTATTCTCCGACAGGTTGTAATGCATACGCGGATACTCCGCATTCGGATCTGGGTTTTCCGGACGCCAGCGTTTATCTGCCGTATCGGCAAAGATGTTTCCGTAAGTCATATAGTTACTCCAGGTGCCTCCCCGGACATTGACACCATTGATCATCCGGGAGGTATTTCCTACTCCCTGGAAAAAGAAAGAAAAGTCAAATCCTTTCCAGGTGATATTAGAACCAAATCCATAACTGATCTCCGGTATATCCGGATGTCCGATGGCTACTTCATCGTTGCTGTCAATCACACCATCTCCATTAATATCTTTGTATTTAATATCTCCCGGTAATACAGGACCAAACAACTGTGTCGGGCTATTAACAATGTCCTCCTCCGACTCAAATAGGCCTAACGCCACCAGTCCTCTGAGTTGGCCGGTTCGCTGGCCTGCCCATTCCTGGTAAGGCCATACCGGGGTCGGACGGTCATCGTATATTCTTTTATTCCGGGCAAATGTAAACGAACCTCTGGCTGAAATAGTAACTTCCTGAATCCGGTGTAAATATTCCATCGTGAGATCAATTCCCCGGTTCTCCATGCTTCCTATATTGACATATTGCTGGATATTATTACCCACTACAGAAGGAACACTCTGCTGTTGTATATAAATACCTTCCCGTTTTTCAGAGAAATAATCAACCTGGATTTTTAGTTTATGCAAGAAGCCTAATTCCACACCAATATTCGTTTTCTTTGCAGTTTCCCAGGATACGGACGGATTCCCGGGATGGCCGGTCGCGATGGCACCTATCCAGGTTTGCCCGGTTTGCCCAAAATGATAGAATCTGTTTGGGTAGGTCATTTCCGTATTGTAAGCAAACCGTCTGTCCCCTCCGATTTTGTCATTTCCGATCTCACCATAAGAACCTTTTATTTTTAAGAGGTCCATAAAAGGAATAGCCTTTTTGAAAAACTCTTCGTTACTGACCAGATACCCCACTGCTACTGCCGGAAAGAAACCAAAACGTTTGCCGGGAGCAAAATTTTCCGATCCGTTATATCCGAAGTTCCCTTCTATAAAATAACGGTCTTTAAATGAATAGGTTACTCTGCCGGCTATCCCCATATTTTTATTGGCGAAGGAAGCAATATAGTCATTTGGGAAATTATCTGTATATTCCCGTAAATTAAACAGGAATAATCCTCCTACCCGGTGTGTTTGATTAAATATACGTTCATACGTCAGTGAACTCTCAAAGTTAATAGTCCGGTTCCCCCAGTTTGATTTATTCAGAACTAAATAATCGCTACCCTCTTCTCTTACAGGTCTGAAAATCAAGTTACCTTCTTCATCCCTTCCGGTCGCATAAAATGTATTGGGATCTTTGAGCTTCTCTATAGTAGAGCCATTTGCCGCATCCCAGGAAAATTTTACATTTGCTTTCAGACCAGGTGTAATGATTCCGGAGAAATCCTGGGTAAGAGATACCAATGACTGCATATTGTTGTAAAAATCCCGGGTATATCCTCTGTGATTAAGTAAATTATATGGATTTATTCCTCTATCCAACATACTGATTGCCAGCGTACCGTCTGAATAGACCAGAGGCGTAGATATAGGTGTTGTATAGATCACATGTTGGTACATCTCTTCCATCTTTATCCCTAACCTGTTTTTGGTTTCATACTGGTTACCCAGGTTCAGGGTTAATGTGGTTGATTTGGTAATATCCAGTTCCAGATTAGTACGGAATGCGTATTTTTTATAACGCATAGAGGGATCATACTGTTTCTTTATACTTTCATCCGGATCAAACATCCCGTTTTCTGTATAGTAGAGGCCGGAAACATAATAGCGTACATTGGTTCCTCCCCCCGATACGTTGATACTGGCGCGCTGATTGGTCGTATAATCTTTATAGATCTCTTTCATCCAGTCGACATTCGGATACAGATCGGGATCACTTCCATTCAGATATTTGGCTTTCTCTTCCGGGCTGATCGGTCTGACGCCACGCTCGTAAAAGTTGATGTCATTGAAATAATCAATCCATTGTTCCCCGTTTGCCAGTTTGGGCAGACGAACCGGAGCCAGAAAGCCGGTCTCCACTTTTGCCTGAACCACCGGTTTTCCTTCTTTTCCCCGTTTGATGGTGATCACAATGATCCCATTGGCTCCGCGTACTCCGTACAGTGCTGTTGCCGTCGCATCTTTCAGAACTGCAAATGTTTCGATATCTTCCGGGTCTACCAGGTCCAGCGAACGCTCCATACCGTCGATTAGCACCAACGGTTGTTTATAGTCACCAAACGTACTCATTCCCCGGATCCAGAAGTCTGCGCCGCTGCCCGGCTCACCACTGCGTTGCACAGCAATGATACCGGCCATCTGTCCGGCAAGGCTTGTACTTAGTTTACCTCCCGGCATTTTCAGGTCGTCGACTTTTACCGTAGAAATGGAACCGATCACACTTTCTTTCTTTTGTGTACCGAAGGCTACCACCACTACTTCACTCAATTCATCCAACTTCGGTTCCATCCTAACCACAATGTGTTTTTGATTCCCTACGGCGATGACCTGTTCCTGATACCCCAAATAGGTGAAGCGCAGTTTATCCGTTGGCTTTACATCTATTGAGAAGGTCCCGTCCAGGTCGGTCGTTACTCCGCGTGTGCTACCTTCAATGAGAATAGTCACTCCTGCCAGTGTGTCATCCATATTATCCATGACGATACCGGTTACTTTTTGATCTTGTTGGGGCAAAGCCGGACCATGAACAGGAGGAGCGGCTTTTTTTGATATGGAGATTTGGCGGTTGTTAATGGTGTAAGTCAGGTCGGTATGCTTAAAGACCTGATCTAATGTTTCTGTAATTGTTTTCTCATCTATATTGACTGTGACTTTGATACCCGGGTCAATCACTTTATCATAATAGAGAAAAATAAATTCACTATTCTTTTCTATCAGTTCAAATACTTCGAGGATTGGCCGCTCTGTTACCTGCAGCGTAATCATCTGCTGGCTGGCATATATCATATCACTTCCATGCGAAAGATACGGCACTAATTGACAAATAAATAAAAGGAATAAAGTTCTTAGGGAGATTTTTTTAGATCTCCTGAAAAAGGTTAATTGATTTTTCATACATTTGTACAGATTTAATTTGTTATCCAATAAATTAAAATCCCGAAAACCGGTTAATACTTGCCCTATTGACCGGTTTTAGTTTTTTTCTTTTCATCCACTATCCATATCCCATATTATTTTTAAGGTTAATCACTCATTTTATATACTCTCAATAATTATTTTTTCTCCTTGTGTGGTGTACCGGACAGGTGCTGTATCTGCTATGGAGCGAATCACATCCATAATATCATTTTGCAGGTCGAGTTTACCGGAAACAGTTATCTCCTCGACAGCTCCCTGTAAAACAAACTCAGTTCCGTAATAAAGATGTAATTTACGCAGGACGGTTTGTAAAGGTTCTTCACGTAAGACCAGCAAATTATGGATCCAACTTACATAATCATCGGTATTTACCCTTTTAGGTTCGCCCAGTTTATCAGCCTGTACAGACAACAATTGGCCGGGTTGTAACAGGACGTGTGCCCCTCCTGTATGCGTGACATCTACGGATCCTTCGACTAACACTACCGATTGTGAAAACTCTTTATAGGCACATACATTGAAAGACGTTCCTTTGACTTCGACTTCAAAATTGTTTGTACGAACAATAAACGGTTTTTCTTTATCGGGAGTAACTTCCAGAAAAATCTCCCCATCAGTATAAATCTCACGGGTCTTACCGGAAAAGATACGGGGATAGATCACCCGGGTCCCGGCATTCACCCACATCTTTGTTTGGTCTGACAGAATGATCCGGACCCGTTTTCCTTTGGGAACAATGACCTGGTCATACACCTGTTCCGGTGCCGTTTCGGTATGTTCATCCAATCTTCCTTCATTGGAATAAGTAACTACCGTATCCGAAGGCAGGATAATTTGTTCTTCTGCGGCCACCAGTAAAATATCCTCCGGCTCTTCCTCCTGCTTCCATAAAGATGCCAGTTCATACAACACAGATTTTTCCGGCTGCGGCGTATGTAAAAAACTAAGATACAAAATGACACCAGTCAGCATCGCAGCAGCAACCGTAGCATACAGATATATTCTTCTCCGGCCCTTGATCTGCCGTTGTTGCCGGACCCGCTGCCGGATTTTCTCCCACCCCAGATCCATCTCTTCCTGAGAATCCATCACAGGATTGCTCCTGAAAAAGCCGATCAATCTCCGGGATATCCGGTTTATATGTTTGTTATTTTCCTCCATAAATTATGCCTTCTATAATTATATACGGCATAACGGAAAAAACCTACTCACTAAAACCGGGAAAAAATAAAATTATTTTTCAAATTCTTTTCTGATCTTGTTCAAAGCCCTGGATATGAGGTTCATTCCGGATTGAACCTGAATGTCCATTACCTGGGCGATTTCTTTATAGGACAGTCCTTTTATGAAACGGAGGTAAATAGCAGATCGCTGATTTTCGGGAAGTTCTTTATAGGTTCGGATTAGTTTTTTACTAAGCATCAGATCCTCGTCATTTTTTTCGAATAGTTGGATCAGGGAGGCATCTTCGGAGTCAGGAAACAAGAAGGAGTCATCCAAAGGAAGTTCCTGAATGTCTTTGATCTTATCAAACAGAATATAGCGTAACCCTTTCAACAGGTACGACCGGACGGAAGGGGTCGGCCCCAGTTTCTCACTGCTGAACAGTTTGACAAAAAGATCCTGTATGGCATCCCGGACAAATTCTTTGTCGGGAAACATGGATAAACCATAATTAAAAAGCAGTTGGTAATAGTTCCGGTAGAAAATCTCTATGACCTCCTTTTCCCCCGTTCGCATGCGCTCCCAGAGTTCATTATCTTTTAGGGTATCATTTTGAGTTTTCTTCATGTGGGTAATCGAAAATGTATTCGGATTAGATATTATATTAAGA
>JAJQES010000249.1 GCA_021201565.1 Tannerellaceae bacterium | reverse complement strand
AAATTTTCATCTCATTTTATTGTTTTTAATTGTCCCCATTTAATGGATTTTCCTACAGGACTCTTATGTTTATTTGTTATGAAATCTCCATATTTATCAGCATCTTTATACCAGTGTAATCCATCTTTTCTTTCTATAAATACTTTAAAAGTACTACCCCCATGTATATCTAGATCCTTAGACCACCATAAACCATCCGATGCAGATTTATAAATATTTTTATATCTTGAATGCCATTTTACAGAACTAGAACCTTCTTTTGTTAACTTCCAAAGTCCTCGAGTTTTTTTCCCTGCTCCTCCACCAGCTATATCCAATAATGCAAAAGGAGCGGCGGCCCAAACGGCATCCATGTTATTTGCCTCGATTCCTAAACCTACCTGGAGTAAAGAACTATAAGGAACAACCATATCTAAAACATCAATAACTGTTTCCAGTTGCTCGATCGTTTCTTCTCCTCTTTGATGTGCTTCGGCACGTCTTTCCAGGAAATCATCTTTGTTTTCTCCTTCATTAGGTGTGATTGCGTCTACTCCGAAAAACCATTTAATATGTTTATTTATAGAGAAGGCATTCATAAGATTCTTCAACCAGTTTTGACCTTCTTCTGTCGAAAAGAAACTGGAACGTTCCGTATCCTCATCTTCTATCCACATCCCCGTAGGGTCTGTAAACCTTAACGGATTATTGGCACAATAGGCGTAGGGAGAAAGGTGATAATACTGCTCTGCCATGGGGTCTATGGTGGTGAAACGTCCGATGGCAGGATCGTAGAGGCGGGCATGATAATCGTAGAGATTGAGTCCCTGGTCGCTGTCTATCTCTTTTCCGGTGTATTTGTAGGGCTGTTTATTCTGTTCGGTGGTTGCTTTATCAGCGAAAGCTGTTCCGAAAGGATAATACTGGGTGCGCTGGATGATGCTGCCGCTTGCGTTGGCCACTGCCCGGGTACTGCCCAGATGGTCTGTGAGATAGAAGTAATAGACGCCGCCCTCAATATACCCTCCATTAAACAGGATCCGTTTGAGGGTACCATCTTCATAGATTTTATTACCCACATAATCGGTTCGCTTTGTTTTGTCGAGGGCACTGGCGGTAACTGCCGATCCTGCTGTTGCATTTGCAGAAGGTTGGGAATTCCACCTATGTGTCACACTCACCTTGACTCCACCGGCGGTATAAGCGTATGTGTTCCTTGCTTCAGCCATCGTGTTTTTCAGATCGATGGTATGAGGCAAATTTAAACAATTATATTGAATAACAGATATTCCTTTGTTTAAATCTTTTGTCATACTTCCATTTGCGTCAAATGTATATTCAACACCGCTCCCTTTGGTGTAATCTTTGAAATCGGCAGAACCGTTGTAAGCGACATTGGGACCACTGTCGGTTACATTTTTCAATTGATTCCCGGTGTAGGTGGCTGTCAGGTTATCAATAACCCCATACGAGCCACTACTCAACAGACCGTAACGAGTCAGCCTCTTAATATTTCCATTCTGATCGTATGAGTAGCTGGTGTTAAATGAACCGGTTCCAGTGTAAGATGACTGTGTGAGCCGGGAAAGCTGGTCGTAGGTGAAGTCATACGAAGCAGTTTGTGCCTCCTGACGCCAGGAGAACTTTTGGAGATTCCCACCGTAGGTGTACTGGATGGGACCTACAACTAAATGGTTGCTCTTTTTCTGGGTCAACCAAGAACGTACATTATACGTATAAGTGATTTTGAGGTTTGCATGGCCTGCATGTTGCAGGGTCTGCAAACGTCCCAATTCATCATACGTATTGGACGCGATCACTACTGCCGGATTGCTGTCTAATTTATGAGTAAGCTGGGTTAAACGTGCAGCTTTGTCATACGTATAGGTATACAGTTCGGTAGTTGTCTTTGTACCGGCAATATGAACGAATTTTTGTTGCAATGGGTTTCCCGTAAAGGAATAAGCGGTAAATGCTTTCTCTACTCCTCCCGTCAGGTGGGTGTTTGATTTCTGTTGAATGACACGTCCCTGGTTGTCGTAATAATAGATTGAATAGAGATAAGAAGAAACGCTGTTGCCTTCTAAGAGCGCAGTCAATTGACCCGTGAGCATTCCGGCAGATCCTCCGGTGTAACGGGTGTTAAAGCCGCTCTCATTTTCATATTGAGTAGTCGCATTAGAAGGAACTCCGTTTGTTCCCATAAAACTGTAATTATCGTAATAGTTAGCCGAGAGGACAACCGGCTCTACCAAAGTCACTCCCTCAATTGCATACCCTTTCAAAGTGTTGGTTTGTTCTATCCGGCGGGCTTTTATAATAGTGTTCTCGAAAGGAATAGGAGAATATCGACTGGGTATAAAATCAATGGTGTTTTTACATACTCCTGTTAGAACCACTCTACCAAACGCATCAGGGATTGAAAAAGCCCATTCTTCTTTTTTACGTTGTTCCCCGTTTTGTGAAAAAATTATACGATCTGCCTGGTCATATACATAATATATCCAATCACTTCCTGGTATTTTTTTAGCAATGCATCGATTAAATTTGTCATATTCATAGATATATACATAGTCCATTCCATCGGGTATGGAGGGAAAATCCATTGCAACTTCTATGAACCTTTTAGACAATTCTGGTGGGACTACATACAGCAGAGTATTATACATGTGTATATCCCAAACATAATAAGTATCATAGAACTCTCCATTATCTATTTGTCGGTATAAATGGGTCCTTCCTAAATCATCTTTAAATTCATAAGACTCACACCCTTCTTCATCTGTTCTTTTTATTATATTTCTAATACCTTCCTTTAATAGACCGGATTGATAAAAGTAAAAAGAGTTTGTTTGAACATTTCTTACTTCTTCCCAATAGTCCAGACAAGTAAGGGCAGAAACCGAATTATTGTTTGTCAGATATTCTATCTTTACCGCTTTGTCATTCGTATGCCACTCCTGTCCGGCACCTGTCTCTTTCAGGATACGATGAAAAGGAGAATCTTCATAGATTGTCATCGTAAAAGGAGACTGGTCATTCCCATTGGAACTGCGGGAGTTTGTTTTTAAAGTAGCAGTTGCTACGTAGCCTGCATTGGCATCTGTGATGACTGCCGGCAGCCAACTGCTTTTTTCCCGCCCAAAGGCATCATACTCCTGTAAAGTAACCAGATTTTTATTGGAGGGTGTTACCTGTTTATATACTGTTTGGGAGGGACGTCCCAGTCCATCGGCATAGTCTACTTTTTCAATGGCCTGTGTACCACTTTGATCCTGCCAGGTACGGGTACGGACATAATTTTGTGTGGAGGTTTGTCCACAAACTATACCGGTCGCTACCAGCCAACCGGTCAGTATATATAAATAGATTGTTTTCATTCTCTAAGGGGATTTATTTATGTTTGTAATTATAATCGTAAGTCTCTATTTTCCGTTTGGTACTACCGTCAAGCAAATTGATTTCTTTGAGGCGCCCTAATTTGTCATAGGTGTACTCCTGTACGATACCGGCCGGTGACGTTTCACTGGCCAGTCCGGTCAGCGGGTCGTAGGTGTAAATGGTAACTAATGCGTCCGGCAGGCGCTCCCTGAGTTGCCTGAGTTTAGAAACGGTACTACTATCCAGTGTGTTCAATCCGGCCAGCCCGGTGGTGGTTACTCCCAACCCATTTAATGCCGTTTCAACCTGTGCATAGGTTTTGCCTTCCACAATCGCAACCGGATAGAGTTGTTTATAACTCCATACGATGGATACTGTTGTGCCGTCTGCCCGCGTGTATTGTTGCAGGTTCCCTTTTGCATCGTATTTATCATATATTACTGCGATACGGCCTTGTAGGGTTTCCAGTTGACTGGGATAAATAGATGTATTTGCATAATGGTATTTTTCCTGTTTAGATGGGAAATATCCAGCTTTAGTAATGGTTTCAATGGGATTGGAGATAATATTTCGTCTGGCCAATTCACTGGTTGTTACCGGGTAAGTATATTCCTCGGTAAAGGTATTACTATATTCATTTACTCTGCTTTTAACATAGCTACTTACCCGGTTCATCTCATCATACGTATAAGTTTCTTTGATAGCAGATGTACTACCATTCGGAAAATAGTTCGTGGTAACTTTCTCTTCGGGCATGGTATACCCAATATCATACCTGACAGCCTGGGTCGCATACAGGGCGTCTACAAGGTCGTTTGGATTTACTAAAGTAGGAGGGGAAATACCCGGCCAGTACGGATTTTCCAGAACCCGTGCTTTCTGTTGTACGATCAGGCCTTCGTGGAACCGGGGAGCTTCCATGGAGTTACTTATGTATCGGTATTCTTCCTGTTGGATCAATTCGTTTTGTTTGTTATAGATCAAACGGCTTCTTAACTCCGGTTTATACCCCATCCGGTAGTGCACTACATTCAACGGGGTGATAAAATTGGATACCCGGTAGAATCCAAACACATAGGAGGTGGGCATCGGTTCGGCTCCATATTGAGTATGAATATGATAGTTGGAGACGGTTTTCCCGTTGTAAGAACGGTTTTCCGCATCATATTGGTACACGGATACCTGGGGGTAAACAATCCGGAACAGGGATTGGGTAGCGTCGCCGGTCGGGGCACTGGAAAACGTACGGATCATCGTATAGGATTGGGGTGTCCTTAGGGCTTTCGTCTGAACAATCTCATCCCCAAATGCTTTCCAATTCAATTGAAAGGTGGGGATTCCGTTGCCATCCTCATTCGTTCCGTACCGGAATTCAGTAATGACCAGTGGAGAGCCATCTTTGGCATCCGAGGTGATTTGTTTGATCCGTTGTCCACCGCCTTTTACATTCCGTCTTTTTTCGGTATCGTAATATTGATTCAGTTCATACTCATACGAAGTAGTTCCTCCCGTAGGAAAAGTAATTTCTTTAAGCGAGAAGATATGAGTCGCATTCAGAGTACCGGGATCGCCGGAACGGTTCCGCCAGTAGTTGAAATAATTCCCTATGGTATGAGGCGCCGGGTTCCAGCTACCACTACCGCTGAGAAACTGATTGTAAAATTGACAATTGCTGAATTCATCATGTAAAGTATAAAACATATTGTCGCGGGCATACGTGTAATAGCCCCATTGGTCCGGATAAGTACCGGAATTCATCAGACTACTGGGTTCGTGATAAGCAAACGAATGTTTTTTTATGGTTCCTGTTGTGCCGCTTACCGCAATTTCAACAGAAGTGAGTAATTGATGCCCCTTCAGTAATTTGTGGTTGAAAGTAATTGTTTTTGTGGCCGATGTAATTTTATTGGTGATCACGATCTTTTTCAACAGGTGTTTGTAATACATTTCAGTACTACGGGTGAACTCTACCCTTTCATAATCGGTCTCTATTTTTTTGATAAAGAGAATATTCTGCCAGGTTTCCTCTCTTCTTTCATACCTGGGTTGGGCAAAGTCCATACCATCGGATCCGGGCCCAACAAATTGGGTGGCATCTACCAATGTAAAAAGGTCTCCCCGGACCGGATCATTAATAATGGTAAGAGGTTCGTACGTAAAGTTGGCTACATCTCCCTGTGGAGTCCGCATTTGTTTTAATGTCCAGCCTACCGGAGCGGTTCTGTATTGCCATTCCGAAAAGATGTTTAATTCATTGTACCCGGTTCCTCCGAAACTGTAATCAATCCCCTGCGTATCCCGGACGGTAAGATCGGTAATGACACCCTCCCGGCTTCCTACCGGTACCGTGCCATTGACAGCTACGATATCATTTGTATCTTCCAGGATAGCCGTTTGGAATCCATGGAGCTGACTCCGTTCGGTAATAATAAAATGGGCACTGGTGGTGGGGGTCAGATAAAGGAACTGGTCATATTCCCCGTCATAGTAGGGGGCGGTTCCATTGGCACCCCCATGATCATACTGGATATTCGGGTTAATCTGTACCATCCCACCCAGGTACTGTTCCCTGAGCGGTATGTCATGCAGGCTCGCAAGATGGTTTTTATCGTACAGGACAGACCGTTCATCCGGCCGGTTTTTGATCGTCCGGGACACACGGTAACCACAGGCTCCGATGCTCCATCCGGCACCTATTTCACCATCATACTGCTGGTATTTGATCCCACCGGCGTGATAGCTGAGAGTAAGAGGGATAGTGGCTCCTTTGATCTGAAGTTCATGCAAAGGAATTTCAATAGTAGGTAGACCATGGTATTCGGTAACCGCGTGGTTCAGATAACGCTCGAATACCTGGGATTGAGGGGTAGAGGGAACTGTCATGTAGTTGTTCCCTGCTGACAGGTCAGCTGCTGCCTGTAAAGCTGCCTGCAGTCCGGACACCGCTTTCAGGGTGTCATTCACTCCGGAGGACGTTTGCTCCGTTCGCTCTTGTGCCATTCCTGTTCCTATCGTGAACAGACAGGCTAAAATCAAATAGATCTTTTTCATGAATCTTACTTTTATTATTTGTGGTAAAAGTAAGATAAACAGAGGGTTTCACCTGAGAAAAAAGGGCCGCGGAAATGACAATGGGTGCCATTGTCAGAAATTAAGAAAAAGAAACATTTGAGGGTAGGATATAAAAAAGACCGGTTAATGATAACCAGTCTTTTGTGTGCCCAGAACAGGACTCGAACCTGCACGTCCGCAAAGACACTCGCACCTGAAA
>JAJQES010000333.1 GCA_021201565.1 Tannerellaceae bacterium | reverse complement strand
ACTAAAAACGCTTTGTAGTATTAATTAAAAAAATCAACAGGTATGAAAGCAACGTATCTTATTCCAATTAGTATCGTATGCCTACTCCTCAGTAGTTGCAGCGACGATACCAAAGACGGTCACATAGACCAGACCTCACAGGAAGACTCCAAAATGAAGCTCTCCCTCACACTGCCCCCGCTGGCTTCCCCCGCCGCCTCTTCAGCCCCGGGCACCCGGGCAACCATCGAAGGAACAGATGCCGAAAATAACATCAGCCAGGTACACATCTTTATTTTCGACCAGGCCGGCGAACTACCCAACGACCTTAGCAAAGGAAGATTCGGCCCCTTAGACCTCAATGACCCGGCCCAGTTCACCCAGACAGGCAATACCTACACCATGGTAAACGACCTCATCACAACCGCAGGAACGAAAAAAATCTATGTATTAGCCAATCTCACTGAAAACGAGATACCCCTGTTCGGAAGCGAATCACTCCTGTTAGACCGGATAGAAAACGTACATAAATCAGGAACAGGAACCGGTGGATTAATAAAATACACCGATGCCACCCCACCCGTACTAAGCGCCATCGTATTTGCCGGTAGCACCACCGCCACCCTCAACTCCGTAGCAAGCGGCACACCCAACCCCGATGTAACCGTAAACATCGTGCGCACCGTCTCCCGTGTCATCACCACCTCACCCGCATCCTTCGCCGTCAGATGGGCAAGCACCACCACCGACGACATGACAGTAACCATACGAAGATATCTGGTTACACAGGATGCCTACCAAAGCCGGGTAGGACAAAACTACTTTGACGCACCCAACGATGCACAGAAAAAAACACTCATCGCCGATGCCGCCCCGTCCGAATGGGGCCAAATAATCAACCTCTATAACCCGGACGATTACATCGGAACCGGCGCCACCGATATAGAAACCAAATATATCGACATCGTGCCCAACCCCGCCACAGAAGCCGCACGCGTAGCCCTGCCCGGATTCTACATCGGTGAAAACGCAACCAACAACCCGGACCAGGTAGCCCAACACGGTAACACCACCTACGCCTGGATACAAACCCAGCTCGCACTCACCAACACCGCAGTGGTCAATACCGGCGGAACCGCCGTTGAATACACCGGCCCGGCCCTGGCAGCCGGCACTACCTTCCACCTCATCCGTGTCATGGGTGTCAGAGACTACATCTGTACCGCCGACAATGCCGCTGCCCTGGTAGATTTCCTCGAATCCACATACCCCGCAGAGGTATACAACTTCCCTTACCCGGAAGGAAACCTCTATTACCGTGTATTCCTCAACCGGACAGGGACCACCGAAAGCCCGATTGACCCCGCCGACAAATACAATGTCTACCGTAACATGTTCGTACACCTCGACGTAACAGCAGTCAATGTAAACGGTAACGACCCGGGAGGTTTCGGAGGAGGTTACCCCGGCGACCCCACCAACCCCAACGTGCCCATCGACCCGTTTACTCCCAACCCTCCCGGACAACCGCCGGTAAATCCGAACCCCCATGTCCCGGAAGAACCCATTGACGAAGAAGAGGCGACCCTGAAGATAAATATCATAGTAGAGCCCTGGACCTACTCCCCCAACGGAGTTGTACTCCAGTAGCAGAAACCATTTAACCCCTACCCCGGGGCTGGATGAAAAAGCCGGCCCCGGGATATAACACACCCCGGATAAAAAGAACGATATGAAAACGAAAACAGTTTTAATCCTAAAAACAGGCTTCCTGCTTGCGCTGTTGCTCACCTTCACCGCATGTATGAAAGAAGACCTGGACCAGTGCGGCACCACCCGGGTATGGATTACACTAAACCCGGAAATGTACGAACTCCCCGCAGGAGAACACCAGATAGAGAACATACACGTATACATGTTCAATGAAAGCGAAACCCTGGTAGCAGAGTGGCAGGGCGGCCCCTACGACTACCGGGCAGGACAACCCTGCGAAGTACCCGTAGACCTACCCCCCGGAATCTACCACTTCATCGCATGGACAAACACAGGCCAGCAGTACCAGACCAACAAAGCCACCCGGCTAAAAGAAAGTGAGCTCCATCTCCGCAACGACGGAACCGCCCTCTTCAAACAAGACATCCCCGACCTGCACTACGCAGCCGGAGGAAATATAATAGTAGACCCCCGGCAGGATCACGAATACACCCTCTACCTCATTCCAAACACCTACCGGATCAACCTCGAAGTAAACGGACTACCCGGCAACAACGGGAACTCCTACCCATTCACCCTATCCGACAACAACAGCGCATACGACTTCAACAACCGTATCGCCGACAACCAGCCAGCCTACACCCACGAGCGTACAGGCACCCTGCAACAAGGCAAACTAAACGCCACCATCCGTACACTCACACTACATAACGACCATGCCATCGAAAACATCGGAAAAGAAGATACCGGCGACCGCTCGCCTATCCTCACCCTCCGCGAAGGCACCGGCAGCACAACACTCTTTACCGGCAACCTGGTAAAAATCATCCGCACCGCCTATGCAAAAGCAGGAAAACAGGCAGACTTCGACAAAACCTACCAATTCGACATCATCCTCTCATTCGATGCCGATATGAACGTCACCATAAGCGTAAACGGATGGACCTACACCCCTAACGGGACAGAACTATAAAAAATATAAATCATAAAATCACCCCCAGATGAAAACACATACATACATAAACAACCTATACAAAACGGTAGTAGCACTGCTACTTACCACTGTATTTAACGCATGTGTGGACGACGATTGGGGGAGAGGATGTACCCCTGGCACAGGCGACATAAAAATAACCCTCACCCTCCAGCTACCCGGCACACCCGCTACCCGTGCCATGCCCGCCGACGAGACAACCATCAGCCAGATACAGGTACTCCTGTTCAAACCATCAGGAGGCCCGCTCGTAGGCAGCTACCCCGGAACAGGCATCACCGTAGACCCCGGCGAGCCCGGCAAACGCAACTTCACCGTCGATATCATTGAAGGCTCCTTCGACCTCATGGTCCTGGCCAACTCCAAAGACATCATCGATGCCGCCGACCTGGCCCGGGACATGTCACGCCAGGAAGCCGCCAAACGCCTGCAACTCAGCCAGACCGGCAAAATAGCCCACAATGCTAACACCCTGATACCCTTCTGGGGAGAACTAAACGGCGCCGTCATCACAGAAAACGCAACCCTCGACGACATCTCCATGCTACGCGCACTGGTCAAAATAGACTTCCTGCTTAGCGAGGCAGCCAAAGACAAATTCGAACTCCGCACCGTCACCCTCTACCACTGGCAGGAAAATATGGCACTCCTACCCGAACACTACGATAGCGCCAGCAAAAAAGTAACCGCCGCCACCCGTACCGGAAGCGGACTATACCCCGCCACCGGCAAAACCACCTACACCGTTACAGACGGAGAAATCGTAAACGACACCATACGGTCCAAAATATACCTCAACGAAACCCCCAACCCCGGAGAAGACGACTTCCCCGTTATGCCCTGCTTAGTCATAGGAGGAGAAAACAACGGCGAAATGCGCTACTACCGCGTAGACTTCTTCCGCCTTAATGAGAACGACGAGCGCACCTACCACGACCTGCTGCGCAACCACTGGTACGAACTAACCGTCAACGACATAATCGGCGACGGCCACCCCAATGAAGACGAAGCCTACGAATCAAAAGACAACCAGATAGAAATCAACATCACCGAATGGGACAACGGCGAAATGGGCGATGTGTCCCCCGACGGAAACCACCAGCTCAAAGTCAATAAAGCCACCTTCAATTTCGACCGCGAAGAACGCGACCAGGACAGCTTCAACAACGAACTCGAAATATACACCAATCACGAAGACGGATGGGAAATCACCAGTGTAACCGACCCCGACAACAACGATGCCGACATAAGTATGGACGACGGATGGCTACAAATAATTCCCGCACACAGGAAAGGCCCTAAAGAAACAACAAAAATCAAACTCCTGCTTGAAAAAAACGAAGGCAACAACACCCGCAGGGCAGAAATACGCCTGCAGGTAGGCAGGCTGCTTGACTTTGTCGTAAAAGTCATACAAGGAACAGAAACCGAACTCGAACTCTTCATAGAAGATGCCGGCGGAAACCCCTTAGGCGAACTCTTCTATCCCGAATACTACGGCTGGGACGACGAACACAAATCCACAGACATACGCGTACGATGGTCGCCCAAAGGAGGAGCCTACTACTGTGACGTAGACGTAGATATAAACGGCGACGCACTCTTCGAATTTGATGACCAGGGCGATAAAGTAACCCCCGGAAAACTATCAGACCCCGAAGGTTCACACACCTATAACATAGCAGCCAAAGCATTCACTCCCGAAGAAGTATCCGAAAAAGAAGGCAACCCCTTCCTATACCGTGGTACCCGCGTCACCTTCACCGTCACAGATGAACAAGACCCTACAAAAAAAATAACGAAAGTCCTTTATCTGCGCCACCAGCACTACGCCATTATCTCCAAAAGTATACAAAAAGATTCACGCCTGGGCAAATCCTATAAATTTGATGTACTATCAAACACCACATGGATATTAGAAAGAGTAGAAAACGATGGCATCACCACCGGCCCCTTACCTACACCCGGAACAAAAGGCGGAAACGACATACAAAAAGGAGACTCACTCGAATACACCCTGCAAACCCCCGTAGCCGGAACAATACCCGGGCGTGGCCAGGCAGGACGAAAACTCAAATTCGTATTCAAAGACCAACAGGAAATCATACCCGGCGAAGTAGCCATGACAGTCACAGCCAGCTACAACGACCCCAACAGCTATATGCTCAACCCCGCAGGTAACGCCGCACAACGTACCGTAGACATCCCCATCCGCAAACTATTCTGGGTATGGGATGTCTATGCCGAACAACCTTTAGGCACACTCACCAACGCCGACATCGAAGTGGGAGTCGTATGGAGCCAGATGCACCTGAATAGTAACCTCAATGGTCCTTCCCAGCCATACAATATACAGACCGAACTGATAGAAGATAACAACATACTCGAAAGCATTCTGCGTGTCACCATACCCGCCAGCACAACCCTCAGCGGCAATGCCGTAGTAGGCGTCAAGCCCAAGGGAGCCGCAGACGACAAATGGCTTTATAGCTGGCACCTCTGGCTCACCGGTTACAACCCCGCTTCCGGAGCAAACGAAGACCAGTTCCTGCTTGGAACAAGCGTCAGACAGTTTACCCTCATGAGCCGCAACATCGGAGCCTTAGAGTATAAAAACGATGTAATCGGAGCCTCTGTAAACGGCCTCTTCTACCAATGGGGACGCAAAGACCCCCTGCACTCTTCATTTGCAAGCGGTTCATCCCCTATGGTAAATACAGCCAACAACCTGGGCAACGCCCTCAATAACCCCCGCGTATTCTACCGTTCCACCACCGGATTAGAAGACTGGTTCACCAACCGGGATGACAAACGGTATCAGAACCATTACCTATGGAACACCCCATCCAATGAAAAAGGAGTGTTCGACCCATGCCCCGAAGGATGGAAAATACCCGGGCCAGACTGGGGTTCTGCAGTCCATGAATTTACAGTCAACCGTTTTACTTCAAGAAATATAATTACCGACAACTCCGGCCGTTACATATCAAAAGAAATCGCTGGGGTAGGGGTAAATGACTATTGCATTTTCTCCTTCTCAGGCGTCATAAAATCCAACGGTCAGTGGACACTCCATCCCGACGATTCCAACAGTGAGCCCGCAGCCTTAGTGGGACTGCATAGCTCCACAGTAGATTACTTTTCGCAGGGAAACTCTTTTAAGATTTTCGTCAGCGGTTTTCAAGCCAATGAAAATTCTCCCCGTGCATGCGCTACCCCCATTCGTTGCGTGCAGGAAAAATAATAAAAAAAAATAAAGTTATGAAACAATATTGGAAATACAACTACCTACTGGCAGCCATCGGAATCCTCTCCCTGGCAACATGCACAGACGACTACGACAGAGTCGCCCCACCAGCCACCGAAAGTACCGCACAAGGAACCTTCACCCTACGCCTACCTAAAAAAAACGGCTTGGAAACCCGCGGCATGACCGACGAACAGCAGTACAAAGTCGACGAAATCGCCATATTGGCATTCGTGAATAACGGAAGCGCAGAAGAACTCGCCTTCTACAAACCAATCCCCCCCGCCAATATCGTACGCGACGCCAACGACAACAGAAAGTACACCCTGACCACCACACTCACCCCGGGCACCTACTCATCCATCCTGCTACTGGCCAATTCGGCATCCGTACTCGAAAACCAATCCTCGCTGTTAGCAACCGGAACCCCCCGGCAAGACATCCAGCAAGGACTCATCCGCCAGGTAGCCGACGGAGAAAAATGGAAAACCGGTACCACCGACGCCGAACCCATCCCCATGTGTGGTGAAGTAACAGGAGGATCAGCAGGCATCACCATAAAACCCGGAGAAGTCCCCTTTAGCAATGTCACCCTCCACAGTATGCTCGTACGCATCAACCTCCAAAACAACGAAGACGAAGAAATCTTCAAACCACAGGAAGTCTACCTCTACCATATGCGCAGAAACGGACTCATCATACCCGGACAAACCGGGGCGTGGGGCGGTGGGGGGGGGGGGGGGGGGGGGGGGGGGG
>JAJQES010000481.1 GCA_021201565.1 Tannerellaceae bacterium | reverse complement strand
TATTATTAGAGATAAAATTATTTCAAAAACGAATATTCCGTAAAGGAAAAAGCCGGTTCACCGGGAAAAAGAAAGAAAAAACATCTTAATTTGTCAAGTTAAAACTGGCTATTTTTATACCTTTACCCAGATTTTAACTTAACAAGATGAGATTTGACGAATTAAACTTAGAAGATGCTGTATTAGATGGCCTGGATGCCATGAATTTTCAGGAGACTACTCCCATTCAGGAATTTACAATACCCGTTATTTTAGAAGGAAAAGATATAATTGCCTGTGCCCAGACCGGTACAGGGAAAACAGCCGCTTATGTGTTACCTTTGATTAATGAATTAAGCAAAGGAACCCATACGGATGATGCAGTAAATGCCATTATTATGGCTCCGACACGTGAACTGGCTCAACAAATAGACCAGCAAATTGAAGGGTTCAGCTATTTTATTCCGGTATCAGCCGTAGCAGTATACGGTGGGACCGATGGTGTTACCTGGGAACAACAGAAAAGAGGAATGGAGAAAGGCGCAGATATTGTGATCGCTACTCCCGGACGGCTGTTATCCCATATTAAACTGGGTAGTGCCGACCTGTCAAAGGTTTCCTATTTTGTGCTGGACGAAGCAGACCGGATGCTGGATATGGGATTTTCCGAAGACATCATGCAGATCTATAAACTCCTTCCACCCACCTGCCAGGTAATTATGTTTTCGGCCACGATGCCTCCCAAGATACGGACACTGGCAAAAACCATCCTGAAAAATCCGGAAGAGATCAAGATCGCTATTTCCCGGCCTCCGGAAACGATTATGCAAACAGCTTATATCTGCTATGAACCGCAAAAAATAAATATACTTAAAGACCTTTTCACCGCAAAACGGCCACAACGGGTCATTATCTTCTCCTCTTCCAAACAAAAGGTGAAAGACCTGACCTCGACCCTTAAACGGATGAAATTCAATGTAGCGGATATGCATTCCGACCTTGACCAGCCGAAGCGGGAAGAAGTAATGAAAGATTTCAAAAACGGACATATTGATATTCTGGTAGCGACCGATGTGGTAGCCCGCGGTATCGACATCAACGATATTAAGCTGGTTGTGAACTTCGACATTCCACATGACCCGGAAGACTATGTACACCGTATCGGACGTACGGCGCGGGGTACCGGAGGTGAAGGATTGGCTATTACATTTGTTTCGCCGGATGAGCAGGCACAATTCAAACGGATCGAAGACTTTCTGGAAAAGACAATCTATAAGATCCCCGTAGACCCGGCATTGGGGGAAACTCCATTATACGAACCGGAAAAATACAGCCAGCAACGTAAACGTGGCCGGCCACGTAAAAACACAAATCCCAGGGGAGACAGAAACAACAGCCGGCCGGCCGGCAATCAACACCGTGGCAGACCCCGGAAAAAACAAACAGACAATTAATTTGTTTCATACATACCTATTCAGGATTCTACTTAATTCATAATATCACGATGAAAACAGCATTCATTAGTTTCACTCTTTTTATAAGCAGTATATATATGGCGCATGCAGCAAACAATCCCCTACTTGGGAAATATAACACACCATTTGAAACTCCTCCGTTCGATAAAATAAAGCTCGAACATTACGAGCCCGCATTTACGGAAGGGATAAACGAATTGGAAAAAGAAGTTGAAAAAATAACTTCTAATCCTGCTCCTGCTACTTTTGAGAATACAATTGTAGCTCTGGAACGCAGCGGTAAACTATTAGACAGGGTTGCATCTGCTTTTTTCAATATCCTGAATACGGAAGCAACCGACGACATGATGGAACTGTCGCAACTGCTTTCTCCCCGGCTTTCGGAAAGCTCCAATAACATTTTTCTAAATGAAAAACTGTTTGAACGGGTAAAAAAAGTCTATGATGAGAGGGAAACACTGAATCTTTCTGTCGAAGATGCCCGTCTGCTGGAAAAGACTTACCAGTCTTTTCAGGTACGGGGTGCAGATCTTCAACCGGCCGATAAAGAAAAATACCGTCAGCTAAGTACGGACCTGAGTATGGCAACCCTTACATTCAATCAAAACGCGCTCAGGGATAAAAACCGTTTTGAATTATGGATTACCGACGAAAAAGATCTGGCCGGGCTTCCTGAAAGCCAGCGCGAAGCTGCCGCAGCTTTGGCTAAAGCCAAAGAGAAAGAAGGATGGTTATTCAATTTATCGGCCCCCAGTTATGTGCCTTTTATGCGTTATGCTGATTCCCGGGAACTTAGAGAAAAAATGTACCGTGAATACATGAGTGTAGGAAACAAAGGTGATGAATTTGATAACAAGGAAATTATCAAAAAGATCGTAAATATCCGCCTGGAAATTGCAAACCTAATGGGGAATGAAAACTATGCCCAATATACACTGCAACGTACCATGGCCAAAAAGCCGGAAAACGTATACAACCTGCTGAACCAGTTACTGGATGCGTATAAACCGGTAGCAATCAACGAATACAACCAGGTACAGGGTTTTGCGATGGGGAAAGAAAATAGTAACATCACGGTGATGCCATGGGACTGGAATTATTATTCCGAACAACTCAAAGACCTTCGTTTCGACGTAAACGATGAAATGACACGTCCTTATTTTGAACTGGAAAATGTCAAAAAAGGAATATTCGGGCTGGCTACAGAGTTATATGGTATCACCTTTAAACCCAATAAGAAAATACCTGTATATAATCCGGAAGTAGATGCATACGAGGTATATGATGAAGATGGTAAATTCCTGTCTGTCCTGTACACTGATTTCCACCCGCGTGACACAAAACAATCAGGTGCATGGATGAGTTCTTTCAAATCACAATATATAGATGAAAAAGGGAAAGACAGCCGTCCCCACATCATTATAGTGATGAACTTTACACGGCCTACGGATAGTAAACCTTCCCTGCTGACCTTTGATGAAGTAAATACCTTCCTGCATGAATTCGGACATGCTTTACATGGTATGTTGGCCAAAGGGAAATATGCCAGTCTTTCCGGTACCAGCGTATACCGTGACTTCGTTGAACTCCCTTCCCAGATCATGGAAAACTGGTTGACAGAAAAAGAATTTCTTGACAGAATTGCCGTTCATTACGAAACCGGTGAACCGATTCCACAGGAATTGGTTCAGAAGCTGATCGATGCTTCTAATTTCAATACCGGGTATGCCTGCTGCCGCCAGTTAAGTTTTGGTTTATTAGATATGGCGTGGCACACACTGACCACCCCGTTTGATGATGACATGGTCGGATTTGAAAAAGCGGCCTGGGCACAGGCAATGACTGTCCCCGAAGTGCCGGAAGCATTTATGAGTAGTAATTTCAGCCATATCTTTGCAGGAGGGTATGCAGCCGGATATTACGGATATAAATGGGCCGAAGTATTGGATGCCGATGCGTTTGCCGCCTTTAAAGAAGCCGGTATCTTTAACAAAGATGTCGCAAAATCATTCCGTGAACACATTCTTTCAAAAGGAGGAACCGAAGATCCGGAAGAACTTTACAGACGTTTCCGGGGTAAAGATGCTACGATTGATGCGCTATTGATCCGGAATGGCATCAAAAAAGCAGACAAAGAATAAATTCACTTTAAGTATGCAGGCTGTTATGGAGGAAAAAACAGACAAACTATTTGAATTAGATAAACGTTATCTGCGTATGGCTGTCGTATGGGCCGAAAACTCCTATTGTAAAAGACGGCAGGTGGGTGCACTTATCGTAAAAGATAAAATGATCATCTCCGACGGATTTAACGGAACTCCTTCAGGATTTGAAAACGTTTGTGAAGATGAAAATAACGTTACCAAACCGTATGTTCTACATGCGGAAGCAAATGCGATTACAAAAGTGGCAGCCTCCTCTAATAGTAGCAAGGGAGCTACCATCTATGTTACCTCCGCCCCCTGCATAGAATGTGCAAAACTGATCATCCAATCCGGTATCCGGCGTGTGGTATATGCCGAAAAGTACCGCGTAGAAGATGGTAGTGACCTGCTTAAGCGTGCAGGAATCACGGTTGATCATATAGAAATATAATAAAGTTCAGTTCCATGGAAGAGAACAAACAGGAAAATAATAGAAAAGCCGGTTATTTATTGCCGGTAATCATTGCCGTAAGTATAGCGTTAGGTATATTTATTGGTAATCATTACAAAAACCAGAGTCCGGGACAGCGGGTGGCCACCAGTGGGAATAATAAGCTGTCTGCTGTACTGGATATTATCAACAAGCGATACGTTGACACGGTAAACATAGGAGAGTTAGTAGAAAGCACTATCCCCAAAATATTCAGTGAACTGGATCCTCACTCCTACTATATTACCGCTGAAGATGCCGTTGCTGCCAACCAGGAGCTGGAAGGATCATTCAGCGGGATTGGAGTCAGTTTTAATATGCAGACCGACACCATTCTGGTGATTAGCGTGGTAGCCGGAGGTCCTTCCGAAAAAGCAGGAATTATGCCGTTTGACCGTATCATTACGATCAATGACTCTGTATATGCCGGAAAACAAATCAAAGATTCAGAACAGATAGTCAGATTATTAAAAGGAGAAAAAAACAGTACGGTCCGCCTGGGTGTGAAACGGGGTAACAATCCGGAACTGATCTATTTTGATGTTACCCGGGGAGACGTTCCGGTCAATTCGGTTGACGCATTCTACGAAGTAAGTCCGGGAATCGGGTATATCAAAGTGAGTAAATTCGGCCACAATACCTACCGGGAATTTCTGTTGGCCATAGCGACCCTGAAACAACAAAACTGCGAATCGTTCATCATTGACCTGCGGGGAAATACCGGTGGAGTTATGGAGACAGCGATCAATATGGTCAATGAGTTCTTACCGGACAAACGCCTGATTGTTTATATGGAAGGAAAAGCCTCACCCCGCCAGGAGATGTACTCCAATGGTACAGGTACCTGCCAGCAGGCACCGTTAGTAGTATTAACAGATGAGTTTTCAGCTTCAGCAAGTGAGATTTTTGCGGGTGCTATTCAGGACAATGACCGGGGTACTATCATCGGCAGACGTACATTCGGAAAAGGGTTGGTACAAAGCCTCATTCCGTTAAATGACGGGTCGGAATTACGGCTCACTATTGCCCGTTATTATACACCGGCCGGCCGTTCCATCCAGAAAGAATATGAACTGGGAAAAAGCGAAGAGTACGAAATGGATCTTTACAACCGGTATTTACACGGTGAATTCTTTTCAGAAGATAGTATCCAGTTTACAGATCTTCCTGAATACCATACTTCCATTGGCCGTACGGTATATGGAGGGGGAGGCATTATGCCTGACATTTTCATTCCACGTGACACCACCGGGTATTCCTCCTACTTTGCCAGTGTGATCAACACAGGCACTCTATACAGGTATGCCCTGGAATATTCGGATCATAATTATGCGAAACTCTCCTCTTTTGATAACTCTGACGCTCTGTATGCTTATCTGCAACAGCAAAACCTGTTAAATGATTTTACTAATTATGCAGCAACAAAGGGAATCAAAAAACGGATGGCTCTTATAGAGATTTCAGGAGATCTGATCGAAAGGCAATTATCTGCCTATATCATACGGAATATCTTTGATGAAAATGGATTCTATAAAGTATTCCAGCAAGATGACCCGGTCCTTTTAGAGGGTATCAAAGTCATCCGGGAAGGTAAATCGATTCCGATGTACAACAATTAGAGATGGATTACCAATCACAAAAACAACAACTCCGGAGTAAAATAGCCCTTCAAAAGAAGAGTTATTCTCCGGAGTTGCTGTTTTTACATTCCCAAACGATCATCCGCCGGTTGGAATCTCTCCCGCTTTTTCATAAAGCGTCCTGCGTAGCCCTTTATCATGCACTCCCCGGCGAAGTACAAACAGCAGAATTAATTGAAAAGTGGTACCCACACAAAACCATCCTGCTACCCGCCATAGAGGGCAATGACATCCGGTTCTACTCGTACCAGGGAAAAGAACAACTGGAAAACGGTCTGTATGGAATCAGCGAACCCTGCCGGAACGGACTCTGTCCCCCTCTCCAATCCATTGATCTGGCCATTATTCCAGGAGTCGCTTTCGACAGAAATCTGAACCGCATGGGCCGGGGAAAAGGCTACTACGACCGTTTCCTCACAAATCTAACCGCCCCAAAAATCGGCCTCTGTTTCGACTTCCAACTATTAGACACCATCCCCACACAACCCTTTGATAAAAAGATGGATCTGATCATCAGCGAGAAAGGAATAATCAACCGGCAACACTGACCACAGGTTAAAACCATGAAAACTAAAAGAAATAAAAAACCGGATCATCCATACACTTCTTATAAAAAAGGAGAAAAACCTAAAAAAGAAAAGAGGAAAAAACCCGGCGGGAAAGAGAAGAGTTGGAGTATTCTATCTGAAACAGATGGTACCTTTACTACCCGGCAAGACATTTTCACTAAAATAAATGATGAAGAACTGATAATCAGAAAACCCAAAACACTTTTCAATTATGTTCTGTTCCTTCTACAGATCTGCCTGATAGTAACAATGATAGGATTTTTTGTTTATTTCATATATAAAGCAATAAATGATTTCTCATTCGGGTACCTTGTTTTGATCTTACTCTTATTATATCCTGTGATGCTTACTGTACTTGATACAATTGGTGACTATATGAATCTTGCAAGCCACGAC
>JAJQES010000008.1 GCA_021201565.1 Tannerellaceae bacterium | reverse complement strand
AGAAGAAGAAGTGGATTGTCTGGGACGTTCCGGGAAAATGTTGTCCCATATAAAGGGTAACAAAATAGGAAGCGCGGAAGTGATAATAAATAAGAATCCTTATAAGTTGTATGTCAGAAGCATAGACGGAGAAGAGCTGAGGTATGGAGACCGTGTGATTATTGCAGACGAAGCCGGTGATAAAAAAATCTATCTGGTCAGTAAGGAAATGACTCTGGATCAATTGACAATGGACAATTGACAATGTGTAACCGTGAGAAAAAGAATATAAATAACAAATTAATTTAGAACCCCTGATTGACAATAGTCAATTCATTAAAATTTTACTACTTATGGAACAAATGATTGTAGTTATAGCCGGTGCGGCTATATTTCTGCTCCTGGTTTTCTTCGGGATGCTGGCATCTTTTTACAAAAAGATTCCACAGGGTAAGGCCATAGTCCGTACCGGGGTAGGTGGAACAAAAGTGGCTTTTAACAAGGGTATGTATGTGATCCCGGTGTTCCACAAAATGGAGATCATGGATATTTCCCTCAAGAAAGTGCAGATTGAGCGTTTGCAGCACGATGGATTGATCTGTAAAGACAATATCCGGGCGGATATTAAGGTCGCCTTTTTCGTGCGGGTCAACAAGTCAGTCAATGATGTAATTAATGTGGCCCAATCCATCGGGTGTGAGCGTGCCAGTGATATATCTACCTTAAAGGATATATTTGAAGCCAAATTCTCGGAAGCCTTGAAGACAGTGGGTAAGAAATTTGATTTCATCGAACTGTATGAAGCCCGTCGTGAATTCCGGGATGAAATTATTGATATTATCGGTACCGACCTGAATGGATATGTGCTGGATGACTGTGCGATCGACTACCTGGAACAAACGGACCTGAAATTCCTGAGCCCGGATAATATCCTTGACTCGGAAGGGATCCGTAAGATCACTGACCTGACGGCAGCGCAGAATGTAAAAGCGAACCTGATCCGCCGGGATGAAGAGAAACTGATCAAAAAGCAGAATGTAGAAGCACGTGAAGCGATTCTGGAACTCGAACGCCAACTGGCAGAAAAGGAAGAGAAACAGAAACGTGAGATCGATAATATCCGTGCCCGTGAAGAGGCGGAGATCCAGAAAGTCCGGGAAGAGGAGCGTCTGAAAGCCGAATCTGTGCGTATCAATACCGAAGAGAGCCTGGCGATCCAGGAAGAGAATAAACTGCGCCAGGTAATCATCGCAGAGAAAAACAAACAACGCACCGACGCGGTAGAAACCGAACGTGTAGAGAAAGACCGTGCACTGGAACGTACCGAGCGGGAACGGATCGTGACTCTTTCAGAGATCGATAAAGAGCGTGCGATAGAAGTGGAGAAAAAGAATATCCAGGACGTGATCCGTGAACGGGTGCAGTTGGAAAAAGGCGTTGTGGAAGAGCAACAGAATATCAAAGACATTGAGGCGTTCCGCAAAGTGGACCGTGAAAAGCAGGTGGGTATTACGATGGCTGAACAGGATGCTCAGGAAAAACTGATCCAGACTGTAAAAGCCGCAGAAGCTGCCAAACAGGCTGCTGAGGAGAAAGCCAAACAGTTGTTGATTGATGCCGAAGCACAGAAAGAAGCCTCTGCTAAACAGGCGGAAGCCCGTAAGATCCTGGCGGATGCGAAAGCCCGTGAAGACGCGACTTACGGACTGGCTGAAGCCGAAGTGATCAAAGCCAAAGCGGAAGCCAGAGAGCAGGAAGGTATTGTGGAAGCGACCATCATCGAACGCAAAGCGGACGCGAAGAAGAAAGAAGGATTGGTAGAAGCTGAAATCACCAAAGAGATCGCGCTGGCAAAAGCAACCGGTGATGCCGGCATCATCGAGAAAACGGCGCTGGCCGAAGCGACCGGTATTGAAGCCAAAGCAGAAGCAAAACGCAAAGAAGGATTGATCGAAGCCGAAGTAACCAAAGAAAAAGCATTGGCTGAAGCCACCGGTATCGAAGAGAAAGCGGCCGCGATGAAGAAACTGGACGGTGTCGGAAGAGAACACGAAGAGTTCAAACTGGCTCTCCAGAAAGAGAAAGAAGTGGAACTGGCCCAGATCCATATCCAGAAAGAGATTGCGGATGCACAGGCACTGGTATTGTCGGAAGCCCTGAGATCTGCTGATATTGATATCGTGGGTGGTGAAACGATGTTCTTTGAAAATATCGTGAAACAGATCTCCAATGCCAAAGGATTTGATCGTCTGATCAATGAAAGCGAGAATGCCCGCCAGATTAAGCAGTCTATCCTGGGAGATGGTACAAACGAAGGCGACCTGTTTAAACGGGTTCGTGAAATGGCCAACCGGTTAGGTGTTTCCAGTGAGGATATTAAAAACCTGACCATTGCCGGTCTGATCCTCAAAATGCAGGCCGAAGCCACCAGCGAGGATGACCAGGGCTTCCTGTCCGGGCTGATGAAGATGGCGAAGAGCATGGGCCTATCAAATAAAAAGCTGTAACCCCCTCCGCCCCCTAAAGGGGGGACTTTAATAAAAAGTCAGGGGGTGAGAAGGTAAGAAGAATAAAAAACATCTTGTTCCCCGCGAAGGCGGGGACCGCAAAGGAACAGGTTATATCACAATCTATAATCGTAACATACATTTGTTTCCATGCGGTCCCCGGTCAGGCCGGGGAACAAGGACTGTTCTGAATTTTTGTCAATTGAAAAAAGAGTATGCAAAATAACGAGCCGAATAAGCAAATGGAGACGTTAGAAGCGGGGATGTATGAAATTATCCGGAAACGTCTGCAGGCGCAAAAGGATGAGTTGACCAACCGTTTGAACCGTCTGAATGAGGAACGGAAAGAGGTGTTTACCTCTTCGGACTTTACCCTGGTAGCCAATCAGCGCATTTCAACCGATAATAACTGTGTGGCCCGGGGGATTATGGCCCTGGGTAACCTCTGTATTTTTGGTTACAACGTACATTTTGGCTTACGTTCGGATATACAGTTAAGTGATGTGTTCAGCATCTATGCGTTTGAAGATAACCAGTTTATTCCCCGCACCTTAGACCTCATCAATGATCCGGCCTTTGTCAATGACTATAAGAACCTGTATAAATATTACAGGGACTCTATATTCTCCAAGTTCCGGAAGACAGAAAATTATTTCTATATGATCTTTCAGACCACTAAAAACGGTGACCTGAAATCATTCAAATGGCTGATTAAAGACCATCAGCTTATCTACCAGGATGACCGGAGCATCCACGAAGTGGTAAAAGCCCCACAACATGAATTTCAGTGGACTAAAACCACCCTGGAAGACCGCCGGATGGGGATGTATCCCCACGTTTCCATTCTCGATAAAGTGTTTATTGAAGCTACGGGAGGAGACATTACATTTAAAATTGAAGATAATACACAGACCGGTATGGGAATCTATGCCGAGACGGTTGAAAATAAAGACCAGCAACTGGATGATGCGGAATATTACTATGCCGACCTGGGGAACCTGATCTTAGTCCGTATCAAACCCTACCAGGAAGATTACCGTACCTTTGTATTCAATACCCGTACCAAAGAGGTGGTTAATATCCGGATGCTCAACCATGCCGGTATCCTGTTGCCTGACAATCATGGGGTCATATTCCCGAATGGATATTACCTGCAAAACGGAGAACACAAAATCTTTGAAAATGATCTGGATAAACTGGAGTTTCTCCGGAAAATCGCTTCTCCCAACGGGGAAGACTACCTGTATGTTTTCTACCAGCATGAGCGTAATACATACGTGCTGATGTCTTACAACATCATTCGCCAGCAGGTAGAGACGCCGATTATCTGTAACGGGTTTACTATTTTTGATGATGGGACACTGATATTTTTCCGTTCGGAGAAAGAGGCTACCCGTCACCACCAGGTACAGATCTGGCAGACTCCGTACGCGGTGGAGATGCCCCAAAACATCGAAAAACAGGACAACCTGCTCTACAAGATCGGAAATAAAGACATCGTAAAAGCGATGGCTGAATGCCAGGAGATCATCCACCTGGTCAATAAGGAAGACACCTACGAAGGGTTGTACGAAGATATTATGAAGAAAGCGGGAGATGTCATGGACTCCTATTTCTGGATATCGGACGAGGCTACCGGGGGGCTGGCCCAACCGCTGCAACAGATCAAAGAGGTAGCCAATACAGCTATTGATGAGTTTATCAAAGTCAAAGAACAGAAAAAACATTTTACAGATATATTAAAGGCGACCGTCGGAAATGTGGATAATCTCTTGCTTACTGTACGGAATGCCCGCTTTGACACATTGGAACTGTTGGTGAAACTGCTGGCAGATACCCGCCGGATGCAGGGAGAGGTTATTGAACTGAACAGCCTCAGATATATGGATACAGAGAAGGTAGAAGAACTGAAAAGAGCTCTGCAATCTACCGCCGCCAAACTATCTGATAAGACTGTTGAGTTCCTGCTCAAACCCGAAGCCCTGGTTCCGTATGAGACCAAAGTAACCGGCCAGCGTGAGTTGGTAGAGACGGTTACCAAAGTGATTGATGCGAATAAAATTGAAGAAAATTGTAGGGGTATCTCAGCCGAACTCGAACTACTGATTGATATCCTGAACAGCCTGAAAATAGAAGATACCACCCAGACTACCCGTATTATCGAGAAGATCTCCCTGATCTTCTCCTCACTCAATGAAGTGCGGGCACAACTGAAGAAAAAGGTGGATTCCCTCAAAAGCCAGGAAGCAGTGGCCGAATTCAGGGCACAGTTAACCCTGTTGGAGCAGAGTATTGTGAACTTCCTGGAGTTGGCAACCACTCCGGAGAAATGTGACGAGTATTTCACCAAAGTGAGTGTACAGGTGGAAGAACTGGAAAGTAAATTCGCCGACTTTGAAGACTTTATACTCGTCGTGGCGGATAAACGCAACGAAGTGATCAAAGCGTTTGACGGCCGGAAAGCCCAGTTGATCGAACAGATCAACCGCCGGACCTCCTCTCTGGAACAGATCGGTATGCGGGTATTGAAGAATGTAGAGAACAAAGCCCGTTCTTTCAAAACCAAAGAGGAGATCCAATCTTTCTATTCTACTGACCTGATGGTAGATAAAGTCCGCCAACTGGCAGAGGACCTGCGTGGGTTAGGGGATGTCTCCAAAGCGGAAAATCTGGAAAACAGCCTCAAAACCTCTCTGGAAGACGCGTTGCGTATCCTGAAAGATAAAAGCGAACTGTTTGCGGATGGCGAGAATATCATTGCCCTCGGTAGCTATAAGTTTGCTGTTAATAAACAGGCCCTGGACCTGACGGTTGTGCGGCGTGACGATAAACTGTTCTACCACCTGACCGGAACCAGTTTCTTCCAGGAAATCCAATCGGAAGAGATTAACCGCTACCGTGACCTGTGGGAGCAGGAAGTGGTTTCTGAAAACAGGGAAGTGTACCGGGCGGAATACCTGGCTTATCTGGCCTTCCGGGAGAGCCGGAACGATCCCTCTTTTGACATCCGGGCCTACATTACCCGTAAGGTCGAACAGAGTTATTCCGAATCTTATCTGAAAGGAGTACACGACCAGGATGCCATCCGTATCTACCAAGCATTGGTGAAAGTACACGATAGCCTCGGGGTACTCTCTTTTCCGCCACGGGTACGGATTGCCGGACAGCTTTTCTGGAACAGTGTGGAGGAGAAGGAGAAAGAACTGCTTTATAAACTGATCCTTTCGGCCAATAATGTACTGAAGGCCTTCCCGGGCTCTGATAACTATACCTATGTATTACGGCAGATTGAAGAGATGTTTGTAGCCTGGAACCGGTTTGTCCGTCCGGAGGAAGTAAACCCGTCGCAGATCGCGCTGTACCTGTTCCGGGAATTTGCCACCAATCATGCCTTTACCATCAGTGAACAATCGCAGAAACTGGAAAAAGAGTTCCTCTCTTATCTGCGTATGAAAAAACTGTTGGATAACTTCCGGGCTGATATCGCTGACCAGACATTTAGTTCCCTGGAACGGTTCTATTTAGTATTTAACTGGTTATCCTCTTTCACAGGACTGGATCCGAAATATGTCGGCTATACCAAATACATTGGTGAAACGGCTTGTTTGTTGTTACTCAAAGACCAGCAGCACGAACTACGCAAAAGTCCCGACTGGATTGTCATAGAAGATTTGCGGGGAAGCCATCCGGTGATCGTGAATAACCTTTACCAGGTGGATTATCACGAATTCCTCCGGAAGATGGACCACTTCCTCGATATCAGTGTACCTGCTTTTAATGAGTTTACCGGCCGCAAAGAGGAACTGGTACAATCCTATAAGAAATCCCTGAAAGTAAACGAACTCAAACCCCGGGTGCTGACTTCATTTGTACGTAACAAGCTGATCAACGAAGTCTATCTACCCCTCATTGGAGCCAACCTTGCCAAACAGTTAGGAGTAGCCGGTGAGAACAAGCGGACCGCCCGTATGGGAATGTTATTACTGATCTCTCCTCCGGGTTACGGAAAAACAACGCTGATGGAGTATCTGGCCAGTGTGATGGGACTTACGTTTGTGAAAATCAACGGGCCGACCATCGGACATTCGATCACCTCCATTGATCCTTCCGAAGCCAAAACGTCCGGTGCCCGGGAAGAATTAAAGAAGATCAACCTTTCGTTTGAGATGGCCGATAATGCGATGCTGTATCTCGACGATATCCAGCATTGTAG
>JAJQES010000125.1 GCA_021201565.1 Tannerellaceae bacterium | reverse complement strand
CTATAAATAATACAAATGACCCTGGAAATACCCTACCCTGGATTCCTGTTTTTTTGAATCCCATTCACAGATTAAATAAATAAAGTAGTAAGAGTAGTTCCCGGCCTTTCAGATGAGTGCGCAAAATGGTCAATGCTTTGGAGATATGTTTCTCTACACTTTTGACAGAAAGATTAAGCTTTTCGGCGATCTCCCGGTTTTTTAATTGTTCCACACGGCTCATACGAAAAATAACTCTGCATTGTTGAGGTAATGATTCAATAATAGCCTCTATTTGTGCTTCCAGTTCCTCCATCATCAGACGGTGTTCCTGTTCCGGCAGAAAATCCGCCTCATAAGTACCTTCTATTTTTTCAGGGATTTCCTCCAGAGAAGTTTGTTTTATATAAGCATGACTTTGCAGATAATTAAGGGACTTATTATAGACAGACCGGAAAAGATAATATTTCACAGAACCTTCAAACTCTACTCTTTCACGGTGTTGCCAGACTTCAAAAAATACATCCTGTACGATGTTTTCCGCAATGCTTTTATCCTGGACAAAATGCGTAGCATACAAACACATTCCTTTATAATATTTACGGAAGAGTTGTTCTACTTTTATAAGAGCGGTATTTAGTTCTGCATTCTCTTTCATCCTTTACGACTAATATTCAGATTAGTGTTATAGATCCCAGAATGGACAAATATACAATAAATTATAAAAACCGGGCTTTTTTTTCTTTCCGGACTATTCCATAAGAGTAATCTTTGTTATACTTTTGTAACAGGAATGGGTATCCAAATAGAATAAAAGAGAATGACAAAGATTTTCTTTACAGAACAGGTTAAGATTTTAGATCAATATACAATTAATAATGAGCCGATTCTGCCGATTGATTTGGTGGAAAGAGCCGCAACAGTCTTCCTGCATGAGTTTTGCCGCCGTTTCTCGAAACAGAAACGGATCGTTGTTTTTGCCGGACAAGGTAATAACGGAGCCGATGCACTCGCTGTCGCACGCCTGTTAAAGGATGAAGCCTATAAAGTGGAAACTTATCTGCTCAATCCTTCCGAACATCTTTCAACTGAATGCGAAATCAATAAACAACGGTTATTGGATATGCCCAACCATCAGTTGACAGAAGTCATTGATGATTTCATTCCTCCCATCCTTACAGCACAGGATGTGGTCATCGACGGCTTGTTCGGTTCCGGATTAAACCGGCCGCTAACAGGTGGATTTGCTGCTGTAGTTGATTATATTAACCAATCGGATTCAACCGTTGTTTCCATTGACATTCCTTCCGGACTATTTGGAGAAGATAACCGGTCCAACAATCCGGACGCGATCATAAAATCGGATCTGACCCTTACATTCGGATTTCCCAAACTCTCTTTCCTGTTTGCGGAAAATGATGAGTATGTAGGAGAATGGAAAGTATTGGAAATTGGTATCCACCCGGATATCATCCAATCTACCACCACCCACTTCTCCCTTATTACGGAAGAAGATATTTTACCTCATATTCCTAAAAGAAAGAAGTTTTCCCATAAAGGAACTTTCGGTCACGCGTTACTTATCGCCGGTAGCCGCGGAAAAATGGGAGCTGCTGTTTTAGCAGCCAGGGGATGCCTGCACAGTGGTGCCGGCATGATCACCGCACATGTACCTAAATGTGGAGAAATAGTTTTCCAGACTGCCTTCCCGGAATGTATACTGAGCCTGGACAGACATGACGAATTCTTTACTCAGGTTCCTGATCTGCGAAGTTTCGATGCGTTTGGCATTGGTCCGGGATTAGGGAAACGGCTGGAATCTTCCAGTGCGATGGACTATTTACTACAATATGCCCTGAAACCCATTGTGATAGATGCGGACGCGATCAACCTGATCGCAGCGAATATGGATCTGTTCAACCATATACCCAAGCGGAGCATCCTCACTCCTCATCCAAAAGAATTTGACCGGCTGGCCGGTAAAAGCAATTCCGGTTATGAGCGCCTGATGAAAGCAAAAAGTTTTGCCGAACAAAACAAATTGTTCATTGTATTGAAAGGGGCTTATACAGCGGTCTGTACTCCCGAAGGAAATGTTTATTTCAACTCAACCGGTAATCCGGGAATGGCTACCGCCGGCAGCGGTGATGTGTTAACAGGCATTATCCTGGGGTTACTGGCACAGAACTACGATCCCGGGATCGCAGCTATTACCGGAGTATTCCTTCATGGAATGGCCGGAGACCTGGCCGCGGTGTTCCATTCCGAAGAGAGCATGGTGGCCGGTAACATCATCGAAATGCTGGGTAAAGCCTTTAAACAGATCCGGTAATCCGGCGGATAGTAACTTCTAAATGCTGTCTGAGGGTACTTCCTTCTATCTGATGATCATAAATAGTATATCATCCTCATCCAATTCATCCCCTCCCGTTTGCTGCCGTATCCAGTCGCGCTGTTTCGGGTCAGTTATATCTTTGGCAGAAAATTTACAGGCCGGACTCCCTTCAAACAGAAAGGCCGGCCAGAAATCCGGTCCTTTATCCAGGTCATTTTTCAATAATCCGGGGACATGTAGGTTATCAGCCTGTTCAAAACAAACCAGACTTCCGCTCGGCTTATCATACACAAACTGATGAAAGAAGATGGTCTTATTATTACGTGTATTCGGACAATCATAGTTTTTACTGATACGAATAAATAACTTATCCCGGGTCTCATATAAATTATGCACCAAATATTTCTCTTCTAAACTTACAGCAACTGAAAAACCATCTTTCCGGGAAACCTGGTAAGGTCCTAAATCTATTTTATAAACCGGTTCAAATGTATGTGAATCCACCACCCTGAAAACCGTATCCGTATAAGCCAGCCGGAAAGTTAACCCCTCCTCAAATTCATAGATATCCGAACTTTCAGCTCCCCGTATGGTACCTTTCAGGTTAAGAGGCTCCGGATCACCGGGCAAAAAATAACACAATGTATCACCCCTTTCACTTAACGTATACAAACCATCCTCATACCTTCTGAAAAAAGCCAACCCATCCTGTACAGGCCACATGCTTGCAGCATGCCCAATCGGAATGCGATTGATAATCTGTTCTATCCCGCACGTATCCTTAGCAGATAGCAGCTCATCCAGAAGTACATCCCCAATATAACATTTATAATCCCGCGGATTTTCCGGATCTTCATACCTGAAAAAACATTTGAGAGACCGGGTAGACGGCTGATAAAAAACACTCCGGATGTCTTCTTTTTGATGAGAAATAGTCATTCCTTGTATATTCGTAATTTCCACATGTTGTTTGATAAGCCTTTTCCCCTGTTGCAAAGAGTGATCAACTAAAACCAATCCATACATATCTTTATAAATATATCCCTCTTCAACAGGAATCAATTTATCAACAGATGCATATTTATGGGCCTCCATTTTTCTATATTCAACCTGCTTACCAAGTTTACTCAACGGATAATCCACCGGATGCTCTAACTCTTTCAGAATATCCAAACGGATCATGCCGGAAGTGTTGGTATACTCCGGACTATATTTTATACCCGGAGGTGCCATATAGCCATCCGGAATTTTATGTAAAGTCTTCCCCCGGGTTTGATCTGATTCTTCCGATTGGGTAAAGAGTTCATTCCGGTCTCTACCCGGATTCGGATTCCCACAGGCAAACAAAAAAAGTAGCACAAGAGATAAAAAGGGTAGCTGTTTCATACAATCATATTTTTAATCATTTATACTCAAATTACGGGATCATACATATTTGTGATAATTCGGCACAATATATAAAAAATATTCTTACACTATCTTTGAAGAGCCGCTTTTCGACAAGAAAAAAATAATTGGGATTCTTAAACAGGCTTTTAAGGTTGGTAACTAATGAAATATTGATTAGTTTTGTGGAATTGTTACATTAGGACAAATGAACTTTAATATATGAAACATCTACTTGTCATTACATCTTTGTTACTGTCCGGCATGCTGACGGCTCAGACCAGAGTCATCAAACATACAGCCGTGAAGAGTAATAATTACGGCATCACCTATTCACTGCCCAAAACCGCCCTCATCGTGACTGCTGAGGTCACTAAGGTAACCTGTGAAGCCGGCCCCTATTATAAATACGCAGATAAATACCTGGGAGTAAAAGACGCGGTTACGGAAAACAAAGTATATTACGAACTCAATAAAGTAGATCTGGTAAATAAAGGTATTCCCGATCCGGATCAAACCTACATGGTAGAGTTCAAAGCCGGTACCGTAGCGCCGTATGTATATCTCACAGAAGAAGGATTGCTCTGTTCCATTAATGCGGAATATACACCGGAGACAACCACAAACAATAACCCCGGGAAAACATCTGTACAGGAAAATCCGCTTTTACATACGTCCGTCCTGCCGGAAGAGCTGCTCATGGCAGGATCTACCGCCCGTGAAGCCGAGATTGCTGCTAAGCAGATCTATCGCATCCGGGAAAGCCGGTTAAATATTCTGACCGGTGAAGCGGATAATATTCCTCCCGACGGAGAAGCCATGCGGTTAGTCATTGAGCAACTGGAAGCACAGGAAAGAACCCTGACCAACCTGTTTACCGGTTCTATTACCAAAGAAGTAATCAAACAAAAGTTTGAAATTATCCCTTATGACAACATAGAAAAAGAAGTGCTGTTTCGTTTCTCCAACCTGTTAGGAGTTCTGGATCCGGATGATCTGGGAGGCATGCCGGTATATATCACCCTGAAAGCCACAGACCGGATCTATGGCCCCGAAACAAAAGAACCGGATAAAAAAACCAAAGCCCTGAAAGGTATAATATATAATCTTCCCGGAAAAGCCAACATTGAAATCTCCATGAATAAAAACATTCTCTACAAAGGAGAAGTACAGGTAGTACAATTCGGTAGCCGTGAAGGACTGGCACCTGTCATGTTTGAAGACAAAAAAGCTCCGGTTAAAGTCTATTTCTATCATGAAACAGGCGCATTAAAACAGATCATTCAATAATGTAAAACTATAAAAAACACCAAACACATGTTCAAAAATCATCCTAAAGGGTTAATTGGGGCGGCTCTGTCTAATATGGGAGAACGCTTTGGCTTCTATGTTATGATGGCAATTCTGCTGTTATTCCTGGAGTTTAAATTTGATTTCGCGGGCTCACAAGGTTCGCTGATCTATTCGGTTTTCTACGCAGCAATCTATCTCCTCGCTCTTGTCGGAGGAATCATCGCGGATAAAACAAAAAAATATAAAACAACCATCCTGATAGGTTTGGTGCTCATGGCAGTAGGATACATTTGTCTGGCCATACCCACTCCGACACCGGTTGCCAATAAAGCACTGATGCTCACATTGACCTGTCTCAGCCTCTTTGCCATTGCGTTTGGTAATGGGTTATTTAAAGGTAATCTACAAGCCGTAGTCGGACAGTTGTATGATAATCCGGAATACAGTGACAAACGGGAAACCGGTTTCCAGATATTTTATATGTTTATCAATGTCGGCGCTATGATCGCTCCTTTGATGGCGGTAGGTTTACGCAACTGGTGGGTACAAAAGAACGGGTTTGCCTTTAATGGTGATTTGCCTACTCTGTGTAACCAATACCTGAATGGCAGCATTACACCGGAAGCAGCCGAACGTTTTACAAATCTGGCAGGACAGGTAGGAGGTAATACGGCTGACCTTACCTCTTTTGCACAACAATATCTCAATATTTTTGTGGAAGGCTACCATTTTTCATTTGGTCTTGCCATTTTCGCCATGTTTATCTCCATTCTGATATTCCTTGCCAATAAGGCTAAATTACCAGACCCGGCAGCTAAATTAGCGCAAACCGGTTCTGCTGCCGATGAAATCAAAATGGATGCAGACGAAGTACGTCAACGGCTTTATGCGTTATTTGCTGTTTTTGCTGTTGTTATTTTCTTCTGGTTCTCTTTTCACCAGAACGGCCAGACACTGACTCTATTTGCAAACGAATATACAAAAGCGATCAAACTGAATCTGGGATTCACGACCCTGGAAGGTGCAGAACTCTTCCAGGCTTTTAATCCGCTGTTCGTTGTATTCCTGACCCCATTGATCATCGCTCTTTTCGGGTGGTTCAATGCGAAAGGCATCAATCTGTCCACTCCCAGAAAGATTGGTATCGGCATGGGGATCGCCGCTGCGGCTTTTGTGGTCATGTTAGTGGGATCACTGGGTCTGCCGGATTACCAAACCAGAGTGGCCATGGGCGGATTATCTGAAACTGCGCGCGTCACCCCCTGGTTACTTATTGGAACCTACCTCATCCTTACGGTTGCTGAATTATTTATCAGTCCGCTGGGAATTGCTTTCGTTTCTAAAGTAGCTCCTCCGCATCTGCAGGGTATTATGCAGGGATGCTGGTTAGGTGCTACTGCGCTGGGTAACCAACTGCTTTTCATCGGTGTGATCTTTTATAAAAATGTTCCGATCTGGGCTACCTGGGGATTATTTGTTATCGCCTGTCTGATCTCCATGTTTACCATGCTGGCCATGATAAAATGGCTGGAAAGAGTAGCCAAATAAGAGATAAGATTAAAAACATTATACAAGAGGGTGCCTCATCACGAGACACCCTCTTTCTTTTTTTATCACATCCGGCCTACCCGTTAAGATAGAAGGTCTGACCACAATCAAACCGGAAGCAATAAAAAAATACGAACGGATTCTGTAATATAAAAAAACGCAGATTTCGCGGATTGAGCAGATTAACGC
>JAJQES010000312.1 GCA_021201565.1 Tannerellaceae bacterium | reverse complement strand
ATCGTCGGCAGCTTCAGATTTGTATAAGAGACTGGTAATGGTTCTTTTGGTGGCGGTTGTTCTGGCAGTTACCTCTCAGTCGCTAAAGCCTTTACAGAATGAAAATGAAGCAAATGATAAAAGACAACAGATCCTGCGTTCTATTAATGTAGATGTATCTGCTATAGAAGCACAGGCGAGATATGATGAATTGATCACAGATGCGTTCCTGATTAATCCGGCAGGTGAAAAAGTAAATGGGAATGCGTTTGATACAGATGTTGTAAAAGCGTCTCGTCAACAATTATATCCTGTATTTGTCGCAAAGGTAAACGGGGAGACCAAATACATCATGGCTTTGTATGGAGCCGGCCTTTGGGGACCTATCTGGGGTTATATATCTGTGAATGATGATAAAAATACTGTTTTTGGTGCAGACTTTAGTCACCAGGGAGAAACTCCGGGGTTAGGTGCTGAAATTGTTCGTCCTGATTTCAGTAGTCAGTTTGTTGGAAAAGAACTTTTCAAAAACGGCCAGTTTAAATCCATAGCTGTTGTAAAACCAGGTAAATCTGCTGCCGGACAGGATTATGTAGATGGCATTTCCGGTGGTACCATTACCAGTCAGGGAGTTGACCTGATGCTGCTTAACAGCCTGAGTGGATATGAGAATTTTTTAACCTCACAAAATCAGTAAGAAGATGGGTTTATTATCAAATAAAAATAAGGAAGTTTTAGTAGGTCCGTTGAGTAAAAACAATCCTGTGATTGTGCAGATGCTTGGTATCTGTTCGGCACTGGCTGTTACATCTAAACTGGAGCCGTCTATCGTAATGGGACTTTCAGTAATAGGGGTGGTAGCATTTGCAAATGTGATCATTTCCTTACTGAGAAATACTATTCCCAATCGTATTCGTATCATTGTACAGCTTGTAGTAGTAGCTGCGCTGGTAACGATTGTAAGTGAAGTGTTGAAAGCGTTTGCTTATGATGTAAACAAACAGCTCTCCGTATTCGTTGGCCTGATCATCACTAACTGTATTCTGATGGGACGCCTGGAAGCTTTTGCTTTGGGGAATGGACCCTGGGAGTCTTTTCTGGATGGAATCGGTAACGGTGCCGGGTATGCGATTATTCTGATAATTGTTGGATTCTTCCGTGAATTATTTGGATCCGGAACTCTTTTAGGCATCCAGGTTATACCGGATATCTTTTATGAATGGGGATATGTCAATAACGGGTTAATGATTCTGCCTCCGATGGCATTGATTGTCGTGGCTGTTATTATATGGGTTCACCGTGCAAGAAACCGGGAATTACAGGAAAATTAATAAGGGACTATTAAATAAATAATAGATATGGAAGAATTATTAAGCACGTTTGTACGCTCTATTTTTGTAGAGAATATGATATTCGCATACTATTTGGGTATGTGTTCTTTCCTGGCAGTTTCAAAGAATGTAAAAACTGCGGTTGGCCTGGGTGCGGCTGTAACATTCGTATTGGTTTGTACACTGCCGATCAACTACCTCCTTGAAAACTATGTATTGAAAGAAGGGGCATTAAGCTGGCTGGGTGACCAGTATGCAACAGTAGATCTTAGCTTCCTTTCATTGATCCTTTTTATTGCAGTCATTGCATCGTTCGTACAGTTAGTTGAAATGTTGGTAGAGAAATTTGCTCCGGGACTTTACTCTTCCCTGGGAATTTTCCTGCCATTGATCGCTGTAAACTGTGCCATCCTGGGAGGATCTCTGTTTATGCAGCAGAAAGAGTTTGCCCATGCCGGGGTTGCTACTGTATATGGACTGGGGTCCGGTATCGGCTGGCTGCTGGCTATTGTCGGAATTGCTGCGATTCGTGAGAAACTGGCCTATTCGGATATTCCTAAACCTTTAAAAGGATTGGGTATTACTTTTATCATCACAGGATTGATGGGAATGGGATTCATGTGCTTCTCCGGACTTAACATTTAATTATTAACGGAAAAACAACTATTAAAAATGATAATATTAATGTCAGGAGGATTAACAATTGCAGCCGGTGCGGTTGTGTTCCTATTAATTACGTTGATTCTGGTTTTCGCTTTGCTTTTTGCCAAAGCGAAACTGATCCCTTCCGGAAATGTAAAAATCTTAGTGAACGGGGAGAAAGAATTTGAAACACCAATGGGTAGTACTGTCCTGAATGCTTTACAGGGACAGGGTATTTATCTTTCTTCTGCCTGTGGGGGTAGTGGTAGTTGCGGCCAGTGCCGTTGCCAGATCCCGGAAGGGGGAGGAAATATTCTGCCGACTGAAGTAGGATTCTTCTCACGTAAACAGATCAAAGACAACTGGCGTCTGGGATGTCAGGCTAAGATCAAGGAAGATATGAAAATCCAGGTACCGGAAGAGGTATTCGGGGTAAAAGAGTGGGAGTGTACCGTTGTTTCCAACCACAACGTATCTACTTATATCAAAGAATTTACGGTGAAATTGCCTGAAGGGGAAAAAATGGACTTCAAACCGGGTAGCTACGCACAGATCCGTATTCCTAAATTTGATATCAAATTCAGTGATATGATAGTAGAGGACCGTTTCAAAGACGAATGGAATCGTTTCAAAGTGTTTGACCTGACCTGTAAGAACGATGAAGATACCATCCGTGCTTATTCTATGGCCAACTATCCTGCGGAAGGAAACATCATTACCTTGAATGTGCGTATTGCCACTCCTCCGTTTGACCGTGCTATCAATGGATGGAAACCGGGTATTAAACCGGGTATTGCTTCTTCGTACATCTTCAACCTGAAACCGGGTGACAAAGTAACTATGTCGGGTCCTTACGGGGATTTCCATATCCTGGATACCAAACGTGAAATGCTGTATATTGGTGGGGGTGCCGGTATGGCTCCGTTGCGTGCACAGGTACTTCATTTGTTCAATACATTGAAAACTACCGACCGTCAGATTTCTTACTGGTATGGTGCCCGGTCTAAAAATGAAATTTTCTATGAAGAAGATTTCCGCGCAATCGAAAAAGAGTTTCCGAACTTCAAATTCCACATTGCATTGTCAGATCCGCAACCGGAAGATAACTGGACAGGCTATGTAGGCTTTATCCACCAGGTAATCCATGATAACTATCTGAAAGATCATGAAGCTCCGGAAGATATCGAATACTACATGTGTGGTCCCGGCCCCATGGCGAATGCTGTTAAAGGCATGTTAGACAGTCTGGGTGTTCCACCGGAAATGTTGTTGTTTGATGATTTTGGCGCATAAAACAAAATGATAATGAAAAAGGGGATGTCTGATTATTCAGGCATCCTTTTTTATTATAACCGGTAGGTTGCGCCGAAGGAGAAATAGACATTGCGCATAGTAAAGTGAATGGGTACATCGCTGGAGAAATAGGGGATGAATGCCCAGTTAAAATCAGCAAAGAATCCTACATGTTTATTCATCCTGAACTCTCCGCCGACCAGCAATCCGAGATCAAACTTACGCGCATGGTCGCTATAATCCAGTGTAGCATACGCAACCTCTCTTTCCTGCATGACAGGCGTTTCTACAAATATCTCCACATCCCTGACATCTCCTTTGAACTTTCTGTGTACAGCTTCTGCCAGATAGATCCCTCCTTTAAGCTGCCATTTGGGATTTATGCGGAACAAACCATAGATGGGTTGAGTCAGGTAAACCGTATTCACCTGTGTTTTATTTTTACCGGTAACATAGCCGGTCAATGTTCCTAACTGGGGTACGTCAATACTTAAATGAACTTCATCTACTTTAGTATGTACATTCATTCCTTTCCAATCAATCGTTAATCCTGTTCCGATCCCCCATCTTTCATTAAAAAACCAGGCCAGATTTCCTCCCAGCCTGGGATTGAATTTGGGGTTATATTTCGTTATATCCAGTGCATCCGGAAGGGGGACAGGGGTCGTAGCTCCCATATTTAAACCTACTACAAAACTGAAATCCACTCCCCGGCTCATCTCCTGCGCATACGAGACTGCAATTGCTGAATAGATCATAATCACGATAAGACCTATGATTCTTTTGATTTTCATCTGTTGTCTAATTATTTGTTTACAACAGATGATTATTACGTATTGTTTTTATGGGCTGTTTTAGTATGCATCAGACATCCGGTACTCTTTTTGCTACCGGCCAATACTTTTTAGTCCCGGAAGGCTATTGATTTGAGGGAAAAATGCTATTGGACAACCACTAAAAAAGTATTGGATCGATCTGCCGGATAGAATGACCTCTTTACTCTTCCCCCAGTAGAGTGTATTCCGGAATACCGTGTAAAAAAGAATAGGAACGGTTCTCATAATCAATCCGGCAACAATAATGGGAGAGTCCATTGGTTACAATCAGATATTTTACCTTTAACACCATGTTATATCGTACAATCTGATCAAACACTGTTTGACTGAGTGAAATATTGGGGGCTTTATACTCAACAATCATCAGAGGAGCCAGAAAGGAATTGTAGACTACTGTGTCACATCGTTTGGACGTTCCATTCAGTTTTATGGAGATTTCATTGGCTACCAGTTCTTTCGGATATCCTTTTTCTGTAATTAAATAGGAAATAAAGTGCTGGCGTACCCACTCTTCCGGTGTGAGAGCGACATACCGCTTACGAACCGGATCAAAGATCTGGTGCTTTTTATCCTTTTCAATGACTTTAACTTCGCAGGGGGGTAAGTTTAACGACAGCATTTGTATATTTGCATTACTTTACTTACAGGCAAAGGTAGTGAATTATGAAAACAAAGCAAGAAATTGTAGAAAATTGGCTTCCCCGGTACACGGAACGCAAACTGGAGGAATTTCCTAAGTATATATTACTTACCAATTTCACCAAATATGTTGAGATTTTTTCCGAACATTTCAATGTTCCTATTCAGGGATTGAAGAGTTCCATGCCCAATGCGGCCACCAGTGAAATGATGATCATTAATTTTGGTATGGGAAGTGCCAATGCGGCCACGATCATGGACCTGCTATCTGCCATCAAGCCTAAAGCAGTCCTGTTCCTGGGTAAATGCGGAGGATTGAAAAAGACCAATAACCTGGGGGATTATCTGTTGCCTATTGCTGCGATCCGTGGGGAAGGAACGTCCAATGAATATTTACCACCGGAAGTGCCTTCTTTACCGGCTTTTTCTATGTTACGCGCCATTTCTTCGGCGATTCGTGACCTGGGACATGATTACTGGACGGGAACTGTCTACACGACTAACCGGCGGGTATGGGAGTTTGATAAAGATTTTAAGGACTATCTGGTCCGTACACATGCAACCGGAATTGATATGGAAACAGCGACTCTGCTGACAGCCGGTTTTGCTAATAAAATCCCGACAGGAGCGCTTTTACTGATTACTGATAAACCCCTTGAAGAAGATGGGATAAAAACAGAGGAAAGCGACCGGTATGTTACGAAGAACTTTGTCGATGAACACGTTGTATTAGGGATCGAAGCCCTTCAACAGATGATCGACGGAAAGAAAACAATACGACACATACGATTCAGTTGGTAATTATATATAAGTAGTTAGTAGTTGGTAGTTGGTAGTTAGTAGAACACTCGCGTTGCTCATTTTATTTCTATTATTTCCACTAAGTGAGCATAGCGAACATTCTACGAACTACCAACTACTAACTACTAACTACCAACTACTTATTTTATGGCTAAAAAAGAACATACATTTGAAGGCATCTGCCGGGATATAAAGAGCAGAAAGTTTGCGCCTGTTTATATATTAATGGGGGAAGAACCCTATTTTATGGACCGGATTACGGACATGTTGCTGCAAACTGTTTTAAATGAAACAGAACGGGACTTTAACCAGATCATCCTATACGGTGCAGATGCAGACGTAGCCCAGGTGTTAAATGCTGCCCGGCGTTTTCCTATGATGGCAGAATACCAGTTGGTTGTCGTACGGGAGGCTCAACAGATCCGTAATATTGACCAATTGGCCCATTATGTGAAAAGTCCGTTGGCATCGACCATACTGGTAGTTAACTATAAATATAAAACCCTCGATAAACGTAAATCGCTGGCTGCGGCAGCCGGGAAAAACGGTGTCCTGTTTGAATCTAAAAAGGTGCCGGATTACAAACTGGCCGGTTTTATTACTGCTATGTTACAGGATCGCTCCGTAACAATTGATCCCAAAGCCGCTCAGATGCTCTCAGACTTCCTTGGAAACGATCTGAACCGGTTGGTGAAGGAATTGGATAAGCTGATCATTTTATTGCCGGAAAACGGCCCAAAACGGATCACACCGGATTTGGTAGAACAGAATATTGGTATTAGTAAAGAATACAATAATTACGAACTAATAAAAGCACTCGCTTTAAAAGATATTTTAAAGTCCAACCGTATCATTTCCTATTTTGAGAAGAATCCTAAAAATAACCCAATCCAGGCAACCCTTCCTGTACTTTTTAACTATTTCTCAAATCTGCTTATAGCCTTTTACAGCAAGGACCGTTCAGAAGGAGGGTTAATGAGTGCATTGGGTTTACGCAATCCATACCAGACTAAGGATTACATGGCTGGCTTACGGAATTATTCAGCAATGAAAGTATTTACTATTATAGGAGAGATCCGGACGACCGATGCCCGGTCTAAAGGAGTAGAAAACAGTTCAGCCTCAGATGGAGAATTATTAAAAGAGTTGGTTTATAAAATACTTCATTAGAAACTGATTTTTTCCGGAAGTTATACCATCATAGAAGAGAGCCGTCAGGCTCTTTTTTATTTTATAG